>DATBUG010000565.1:0-4525 GCA_036516315.1 Citricoccus sp. | reverse complement strand
CCGCCGGGCAGACCAGCCCTGGGTCACCTGGACCGTGATCGCGCTGTGCACGGTGGCCTATCTGATGCAGTGGATCACCTCCGGACAGCGCACGGGGATCACCGAGCAGTACTGGTACGCCGGCATGCACACCTCCGCCCTGGCGATGGAACCCTGGCGGATGATCACCTCGGCGTTCCTGCACTCGTTGGGTAACCCGCTGCACATCCTGCTGAACCTGTTCACCCTGTGGATCATGGGCCGGACGCTGGAGCCCGTGCTCGGCTGGGCGCGCTTCCTGGCCCTGTACCTCCTGGCGGCCTTCGGCGGCTCCGTGGCGGTGTTGTGGCTCTCCGCACCGAACGTGCCCGTCGTGGGGGCCTCAGGGGCCGTCTACGGCCTCTTCGCGGCCCTGTTCATCGTCCTGCGCCGGACCGGGGGCAACACCAGCTCCATCGTCGCGCTGATCGGCGTGAACCTCGTGGTCTCCTTCATGGGCGCCAACATCTCCTGGCAGGGCCACATCGGGGGGCTGCTGGCGGGGGCCGCGTGTGCGGCCGTGTTCGCATACGTGCCGGCCCCCCGGACCGGCCCGGCGGTCCGGCAATGGCTCGCCGTGGCGGGTGTGGGTCTGCTGCTGGGACTCCTGGCCCTCCTCGGGGCGCTGCGGCTGACCCCCGACACCCTGCTGCAGCTGCTCTGAGCGGCCAGGGTATCCACAGGGTTATCCACGGATGTGGAAGGAATGACACACCTGTGATTACACGGGTGAGTTATCCACAGACCTTATCCACAGTGTGGATGAATCACACGAGTGTTGTTCACACTGTGGATGGGGCTGTGGAGCAGGAAATACCTGGTCAGGAGGTTGTTAACAGGTTTCCTACAGACTGTGGACAACGGCCCCGGCCAGCGGCGTCCACAGGCTGTGGAGTAGGGGATAACTGCCGGGGGCCTTCGCGCCACTGTGCACAATGAACCCGTCGTCCACAGGGTTACGGCCCGGTCACCGTCCACAGGGTTCCCGGTCCGCCGGGGGATGACCCGGGGACCGGTGGGCCAGGTGGTGACGCAGCGGGCCTGGACCACCCGCTCCGTGGATACACCGTCCTTAGCGAACGGCTCCGGGCCTCCGAACAGCTTGGGGCACGTGAAAGGCCCCGGGCCCATCAGGGCCCGGGGCCGGGTCGGTCGCAGGAGGGCCCCGCGCGGCTCAGCGCCGGCGCGGCCGGGTGCCTCAGCGCCAGCGCGTGGTCATCAGGAAGCCCACGAGGGCGATGCCGAAGCCGATCCCGATGTTCCAGCCGCCGGCCTGGGGGATCGGGGCGAGGCCCATGGTGAGGTAGTAGACGATGATCCACAGCAGCCCGATGATCATCAGGCCGAACATGATCACCCGGTACCAGGTCGGCAGCGGTCCGGGTTCCTGGTCCGCGGCCCTCCGTGCGGCGCGGCGCTCGGCCTGTTGGGCCTTCGCCTGACGCGTGACGCTCTGGCCGTGGTTGCGGGACGTGGACTCGGGCACGGGGTTCCTGTTCGACGTGATCGGTCTTGACGACGGTCCGGCGGACACGGCGTATTCTGGGGGAGAGGACAGCTCTCCGGACCAGTCTATCGGCGCTGGCCGGCCCCCCGCCGAAGCCCTCCCCGCCGTGCCGATGACCGGCGCAGACCGTGGGACGGCCCGGAGGCGTGGCGCCGGCGTGGTCCGGGCCGCCGGCCTCGTCCCCATCCACCGATCGATGATTGGCCCACCGCATGACCATTCCGTCCGCTTCTGCCGCCCGGATCCTGGTGATCGACAACTACGACAGCTTCGTCTACACGCTCGTCGGATACCTGCGCGAACTCGGGGCGGACACCCTCGTGGTCCGCAACGACGCCGTCACGGCGGCCGAGGCCCAGGAGCTGGCCGCCGAGCGGGACGGCGTGCTGCTCTCGCCGGGCCCGGGAACCCCGGCGGAGGCCGGGGTCAGCGTCGAGATGGTGCGGTGGGCCGCCGAGCGCTCCGTGCCGCTCTACGGGGTGTGCCTGGGCCACCAGGCCATCTGCGAGGCGTACGGCGCCACCGTGACCCACGCGGCCGAGCTCATGCACGGCAAGACCTCTGAACTGCGCCACGGCGCCCACCCGATGTTCGCCGGGGTGGCCGACCCGTTCACGGCCACGCGGTACCACTCGCTGGCCGCCGTGCGGTCCACGGTGCCGGAGGAGCTGGAGATCACCGCCGAGACCGAGGGCGGCGTCGTGATGGGCGTGGCCCACCGCTCCGCTCCGCTGTGGGGGGTGCAGTTCCACCCGGAGTCCGTGCTGACCGAGGGCGGTTACCGCATGCTCGGCAACTGGCTGGAGTCGCTGGGCATGAGCGGGGCGGCCGTGCGCGCCGACGCGCTCTCACCGCTCGTCGGCTGAGACCGGGCTCCCGGGGCGATCGATCGGGTCAGCCGTCGTCCCGGCCCTCGCCGGGCCCGTCACCGGAACCGCGGCCCCGGCCGTCACCGCGGTCATGGCCGCGGTCGTCGCCGCGGTCGTCGTCCTCCCGCCACCACTCGGGGCGGCCCGCCGCCTCGGCGCTCTCCGACTCCGAGGGGCTGGGCGAGGCGCTGTCCGACTCCGAGGGGCTGGGCGAGGCGCTCTCCGACTCGGACGGAGACTCGGACGCTGACGCGGAGGGCGAGGGTGACTCGCTGTCCTCCGTGGGAGACGGGGTGGGCGTGGGGGACGGCCGGGGTTCGGCGGCCACCTGGACGCCGACCGGCGAGCCCTGCGGGACCTCGGTGCCGGCGGACTGCTCCTGGCCCAGCACCGTCCCGGCCGGAACGTCGGAGCGCTCCACCGTCTCGACGTCCATGCTCAGCCCGAGGTCCTCCAGGGCCTGGCGCGCCTCGTCCCGCGTCATGCCGGACAGATCGGGCACCTGGACCATGCCGGAGGAGATGAGCAGTTCCACGGAGCTCCCCGCCCGCACGGTGGAACCCAGCTCGGGGGAGGTCTCCACGAGACGGTCCCGGGGGATGCCCGCCGACGGCACGTACCGCACCGAGGAGATGGACAGGCCCAGTTCCTCGAGGGTGTCCCGCGTGGTGGCCTCCGAGGCCCCGGCGAGGTCCTCGGGGATGGTCAGCTGTTCCGGCCCGATGGAGATGAGGAGGGTGACCTCCTGGTTCTTCTGTACCGTGGCGCCGGCCTCCGGTTCCGTGCCCACGGCGAGGTCCCGGCCGATCTCGTCGTCGTAGACCTCCTCCAGGATGGGCCTGAGCTCGGCCGAGGTCAGGGTGTTCTGGGCCTCCATCTGGGTCATCTCGGCGACCTCGGGCACGGTCACCTGGTTGGCCTCCAGGTTGCGCCGGTTGAGCTCGTCCATGAGGAACCAGCCACCGGCGACCGCGGCCAGGGCCAGCACGACCACCAGCACCGGGATCCAGACGCGCCGGCGCCGCCGGCGCGGTGGGGTGTGCCCGGGGGGCCGGTCCGCGAAGGCCAGCGGGTGCCCGGTGTCGTCGTCCGGGACGGGAGCCGGGGGCGTGACCGCACTGGGCGCGCGGTCCGTCCCCGTCACCCCGGGTACGGCTGCCGGTGACCCGACGGCGGCCATGGCCAGCGTGGGGTTGGCCGAGCGCGGTCCCACGGCCGCGATGGCCTCGGTCACCTCTCCGGGGACCAGGTCGATGGCCTCGGTGGGCCCGGCCTCGGCGGCCGTGGAGCCCCCGCCGCTGACGGTGGCGCCGGCGGCGGCCGCACCGGTGGCTCCGGGGTGGGCTGGGCCGTCCACGCCGGCGGCCCCGGCGTCGTCGGGATGGCGGAGCGCGCGCTCCAGGGCCCGGCGGAACTCCGCCCCGGACTGGAACCGCTCCACGCGGTCCTTGGCCAGGGCCCGGGACATCACGGCGTCGAGCGCCCGGGAGACCTCCGGATTGAGCGAGGACGGCGCCGGCGGGGTCTCCCGGACGTGCTGGTAGGCCACGGCCACCGGGGAGTCCCCCACGAACGGCGCCCGTCCCGTCAGCAGCTCGAACAGCAGGCACCCGGCGGAGTAGAGGTCGGACCGCGAGTCGACCGTCTCGCCGCGCGCCTGCTCCGGGGACAGGTACTGGGCGGTGCCGACCACGGCCTGGGTCTGGGTCATGGTCGCCGCCGAGTCGGACAGCGCCCGGGCGATGCCGAAGTCCATCACCTTCACGGCCCCGGAGGTGGTGACCATGACGTTGGCCGGCTTGATGTCCCGGTGGACGATCCCCTCGGCATGGCTGAAGTCCAGCGCGGCCAGCACGCTCGAGGTCCACTGCACCGCCTGGTCGACGGTGACTTCCTCCCGGCGCAGCACCTCCCGCAGCGTGCGTCCGTCCACGAACTCCATCACCATGAACGGGCAGTCGACCCCGTGGTGCGCGCCGTCCTCGTAGGTCTCCTCGCCGGTGTCGAACACCGCGACGATGTTCGGATGGTTCAGGGCGGCCGAGGACCTGGCCTCGCGGCGGAACCGGGACTGGAACTGCGGGTCCCGCGCCAGGTCCGGACGCATCATCTTGATGGCGACCTTCCGGCC
>DATBUG010000564.1:0-1908 GCA_036516315.1 Citricoccus sp. | reverse complement strand
CCTCCAGCTCGCGGAACGTGGCCTCGAGCTCGGTGCGGTCCTGCAGGGTCAGCGTCCGGCCGATCCACCGCTGGCCCACCCGGGCCGGGCGGGCCTTGGCCAGCAGGATGCGCTCGCCGGCCAGCACAAACCCGGTGGTCTCGTCCTCGGGGGCGGGGGAGAGGAGCATGGCGGCCACGTCCTCGTCCAGCACCTCGGCGGCCGGGCGGCCCTCGACGTCCGCGGTGACCCCGAGCAGGCGGCGGGCCTCGTCGTTGGCCAGGGTGATGGTGCCGTGCTCGTCCACGCCCACCACGCCGTCGCCCACGCTGTGCAGCAGCGCCTGGCGGGACTGGTGCAGCCCGGCCATCTCCTCCGGCTCGGCCCCGTAGATCCGACGGCGCACGTACCGCGAGGCCCACGCCGCGCCCGCGGTGCCGAGCGCCGCGGCGCCCAGGATCCAGGGCGCGAAGCCGAGGACGACCTCGAGCAGGTCCGCGCGGATGTCCGACTGCAGGATGCCCACCGAGACGCTGCCCACCACGGCGTCCCCGTCCCAGATGGGCACCTTGGAGCGCAGCGTCACCCCCACCGGGCCCTTCTCCACCCCGCGGAAGCTCTCCCCGCTGAGGATGGGCCCGTGGTCCGAGGACACCGGCTGTCCGATCAGCGCCGGGTCCGGGTGCGCCACCCGCAATCCGTCCCGGTTGACCACGACGACGAAGGAAACCCCCGCGGAGCGCTCGGCCAGGTGCGCGATCGGCTGGATGGTCTCGGCGGCGTCCGGGGCGTTGACCTCGGCGATCACGTCCGGGTTGGCGGCGATCGCGGTGGCCACGGTGTCCACCTCCTCGAAGGCCCGTTCCCGGGTGTACCGGTCCTGGACGAACAGCACCACTGCGGCCACGGCGAGCACGGTGACCAGCACGATGGCCACCTGCAGGGCCAGCAGGCGCCGGCCGAACCGGCGGCCGATGCGGCGGCCGGCCCGGGGCGTGGTGGGCGTGCGGGCCATGACTGCTCCTGTGCTCGATGGGTCGGGTGTCGGGGTGCCGGTGTGCCGGGGTGTCCGGGAGGGTGGCCCACGGGTGCGGGTCACGGGGTGGGTGACGGGTGCGCCGGCGCGGGGAGGGGAGGGCCGGCGTCGTGATCAGAACTTTCTTAACCACCTCTTATGACCACAACCGGTTTTCCCCTGTGCCACGCCTCCCGGCTCTGTCACGGTAGTGATCCAGTTCACAACAGTGCGTGGACCGGATCACCACCATCTTTGAGAGTACGGAAACCAATGAGCACAAGGACAGTCAAGAGGACCATCCTCGGCGTGGCCGCGGCCGGCGTCGTCGGATTGGCCCTGGTGAACGCGGCCGCGGACGGCGGTGAGGCCACCGCCCGGTCCAAGCTGGTGCTGATGGCCCCGGCGGCCCCCGGCGGCGGCTGGGACGGGTTCGCCCGTGAGTCCCAGCAGGCCATCAAGTCCGGCGGCATCTCCAACAACGTCCAGGTGGTCAACGTGCCCGGCGCGGGCGGGACCATCGGGCTGGGACAGTTCGCCCAGATGGACGGCCGCTCGGACATGCTGATGGTCACCGGCGGCGTGATGGTCGGTGCGGTGGAGCTCGCCGACGCCGGCGCCACCCTGGACGACGTCCAGCCCGTGGCCCGCCTGGCGGACGACTATGCCGCGCTCGTGGTGCCCGCCGACTCCCCGTACCAGACCCTGGAGGAGTTCATCGAGGCCTGGAAGCAGGATCCGGGTGGCACCTCCATCTCCGGTGGTTCCCTGGGCTCGATCGACCACCTGCTCACCGGCCTGCTGGCCGAGGAGGTCGGGATCGACCCGGCCAAGACCAACTACATCGCCTACTCCGGCGGTGGCGAGGCCCTGACCTCGATGCTCTCCGGCACCACGGTGGCGGGGATGTCCGG
>DATBUG010000563.1:0-7926 GCA_036516315.1 Citricoccus sp. | reverse complement strand
CGGTACCAGTCCTGCCGCCGGCGCCGGCACTCGCACGGGGTGACCGGCATCGACGACGCCCCGGCCGTCGTTGGGGGATTCGCCGAGCACCTGTACCTGGACCCCAACGCCGTGATGCACCGGATCGACAACTCCCTGCCGATCGACATCGCCGCCATGTACAACCCGCTGGGCGCCGGAGTGCGCTGGGCGGTGGACCTCGGCGGCGTCGGGATGGGGGACACCCTGGTGGTCCTCGGCGCCGGACAGCGCGGGATCGCCGCGGTGATCGCGGCCAAGGCCGCCGGCGCCCGTCAGGTGGTCATCACCGGGCTCGAGGCCGACCGGCACAAGCTGCGGGTCGCCCGCGAGCTGGGGGCCGACCACACCGTCGTGGTGGACGGCCCGGACGCGCAGGACGTGGTCGAGGTCGTGGCCGGGCTGACCGACGGGCGGATGGCCGACGTCGCCCTGGACCTGACGCCCATGGCCGCCGGCCCCGTCACGGACGCGCTGCGGGTGGTCCGCCACGGCGGCCGCGTGGTGCTGGCCGGGCTCAAGGGTGGCCGCGAGCTGCCGATCAACACGGACCTGATCATCAACAAGGGCCTCAGCGTCCAGGGTGCCTTCGGCGTGGACGCCGCCGCCAACGCCAAGGCCATCTCCCTGCTGGAGTCCGGCCAGTTCGACCTGGGCCGGATGCACACCCACAGCTTCGGGCTCGACCAGGTGGCGGAGGCCATCGAGACCCTCGCGGGAGAACGCGGGGACGGCTCGGCCATCCACGTCACCGTCGAGCCACACCGCTGACCCCTCACGACAAGAATCCGACGAAAGCAGGGAGCCTGCCTTGATCATCGACGCCCACGCCCACATCCTCCCGGCCGACTACCCGGAGGACGCCCCCTCCTGCTTCCCGTCCATGCACCCCTTGGACGGTTCCACCGACCGGATGCTCGAGTTCGGACCGATGACGTTCCGGGCCCGGGACGCCTTCTTCGCCGCCGAGCGCCGGCTCGAGGAACAGGACGCCTCGGACGTCGGCGCCGAGGTGGTCAGCCCCATGCCACCCCTGTTGCGCTACGACCTGCCGGACCACGACGGGCTCGCCCTGGCGCGCCACGTGAACGAGTTCACCGCCGGGATGTGCTCGGTGGCCCCGGACCGGCTCCACGGACTGGGCATGGTGCCGATGCAGTCCCCGGACACCGCGACCGAGGAGCTGCGGGCCATCAAGGACCTCGGCCTGGCCGGCGTGGAGATCGCCTCCAACATCCTGGGCGAGTCGATCGGCCACGAGCGCTTCCTCGACTTCTTCCGGGAGGCCGAGCGGCTGGGGCTGAGCGTGTTCGTCCACGCCATGCCCGCGCCGATGTCCCGGCTGCCCGCCTCGGCCATGGGGACCTACGTGGTGGGCGTGGAGGGCATGTTCGCGGCCGGGTCCATGGCCCTGGGCGGCACCGCCGCGGCCTGCCCGGACCTGCGGATCTCCTTCAGCCACGCGGCGGGTGGCTTCGCCATGATGCTGCCCCGCGCCCAGTACTTCTGGGGCGGGGCCTGGAACGAGGGGCCCGTGGACCTGGACCGTGCGGTGATGCACGACGACGGCCCGTCCCCGCTGGAGATCGCGCGGCGGTTCTACTACGACTCGATGGTCTTCGACCACCGTGCCATCCGCTACCTCATCGACCTGCTCGGCGCGGACCGGCTGCTGGTGGGCTCGGACTTCCCCGCGATGCTGCGTGAGGAGCCGGTGGCCAGGACGCTGCGCGAGATGGGCCTGCCGGACGCCGAGTGGGAGGCCATCGCCTCGCGCAACGCGCTGCGCTGGCTGGGCCAGGAGGAGGGCGGGGACGCCGACGCCGACGCCGACCAGGCCCCAGCCGTGGCCGTCTCCTAGTCCTTTCGCCGGACGGAAAGCGCGTGGTGACCCGCTCCGCCGCTCGGCCACACTCACAGAACAACCGCCAGTGACCTGGATCACAGTCACTCGCTGGCCCACACGACTTCTCGTACCCGTACCGTCTTCCCTTGGGAGTCCTCATGAACAGCAACTCTCGCCGCACCGGAAACCGTCGCCGGCTCTCCGGCGCAGCGGCACTCACCCTTACCGCGGGCCTGGTCCTCTCCGGTTGTGGCTCCGCCGGGGAACCCGCGCAGAACGCCGCAGAGACCGGCGAGACCGAACCGCAGGCCGGCGGTGACCTGACGGTCCTGCTGGACGCCGGCTTCAGCGGCGGCTGGAACACGGGGCTCGATCCGGCGACCAGCAACTCCGTCGGGGCGAACCTGGGCCAGAACTCGGCGATCTTCGGCGGCCTGTTCACGCTCGAGGCCGACGAGGAGGGCCAGAACGCCGAGATCGTCCCGCACCAGGCCGAGAGCTACGAGTACTCGGAGGACGGCAAGAGCGTCACCATCGCGATCCGGGAGGGCATCACCTTCACCGACGGTACGCCGATGGACGCCGAGGCCGTGCTGTGGAACTGGATCCGGCACCTGAGCTCCGGCAGCACGGGTGCCCCCCGGATCGCCCTGGACATGACCCGGGAGGCACCGCAGCTGGACCAGCAGTTCCTGGACGACCTCTACGCAGCATTGCCCGAGGACGTGGACAAGGAGCAGGTCGAACAGCGCCTCGGGGCGCTCGAGATCGTGGACGACCACACCCTCACGATCCACTTCGCCGAGCCCAACGGCGCCTTCATCAACACCATGCCGTCCACGAACATGAACCTCATCGCCTCGCCGACGGCCTACAAGGAACTCGGTGCCGAGAAGTTCAGCCGGACCCCCGTGGCCGCGGGCCCCTTCGAAGTGGTCCAGAACAGCCTCAGTGAACGCCTGACGCTGGAGAAGAACGAGGACTACTTCAAGGAGGGCTTGCCCTACCTGGACGAACTCACCTTCCAGTCCGTGGCCGGTGACCAGGTGGCCTACCAGACCCTGCAGGCCGGCCAGGGGGACGCGATCGAGGGACTCTCGGCCGTCACGCTGATCACCCAGGCCCAGAACAACCCCGACCTGACGACCACCCTCGGCGCGCCGACCTCTCCCTACGTGGTCCAGCTGAACACGCGGGAGGAGCCGTTCGACGACAAGAGGGCCCGCGAGGCCATCTATTACGCGACCGACTTCGAGGCCATCAACGAGGGCCTGTTCCAGGGCCAGGGAGACATGAGCCAGACCTTCACGGCCTCGGGCGGGTTGTTCCACCAGCCGGAAGTGGAGGGCTACCGCACCCACGATCCGGAGAAGGCCCGTGAACTGGTCGAGGAACTCGGGGGACTAACGGTCAACCTCGGGACCACCGACATCGTGACGGCCCGCTCGGTGACCACGGCACTGCAGACGCAGTGGAGCGAGGCCGGGATCGACGTCGAGATCGAGGCGCAACCCCTCGGCGACGTGATCACCAAGTTCACCAGTGGCGAGTGGGAGGCCATGCTGCAGACCGCGGGTGCCTGGGAGCCGGCGGCTGGCATCGGCGTCTCCGTGCGCTTCGGTTCGACGTCTCCCTACAGCGGCACTCCGCTGCCGGACGGGGCGAAGAACGGCACGGACGCCTTTGCCCAGGGCCTGACCACGGAACTCGACGAGCTGCTCGCCCAGGCCGCCGGGACCGTCGACGAGGAGGAACGGGGCCAGTACTACCAGCAGGCCGCCAAGCTGATCTCCGACGAGGCGTACGGGCCGTTCGGCTTCGCCTTCTCCCCGGCGCAGGTGGTGCGCGACGGCGTCCACGGCCCCGGCCTGACGACGCCGATCCCGGCCCTGACGGTCAACTCCACGGTCCTGTACGACCGGGTCTGGGTCGAACAATGACGGACGTCGCCACCGTGGACACCCCGCGCCGCCCGGACACCGACCGCGGGTCCGGGCGGCGCGGGGCAGGGTCCCCCTTCCTCCGACTGCTCGTCAGGCGACTGCTCATGGCCGTGCCGCTGTTGCTGGCGGTCAGCGTCCTGGTCTTCCTGCTCCTCGAGTTGATGCCCGGGGACCCCGCTCGCAACCAGGCCGGCATGGATGCCTCCGAGGAACAGGTCGAGGCAGTACGGCGCCGGATGGGCCTCGACAAGTCTCCGGTCGAACGGTACTTCGGCTGGCTGTTCGGGATCTTCCGGGGCGACTTCGGCCGGTCCTCGGTCAGTGGGCAGTCCGTGGTGGACATGCTCGGAGACCGGGCCCCGGTCACCCTGGAGCTCGTGGCGCTGGCCTTCGCCGCGTCCCTGCTCATCGCCATCCCGGTGGCGCTGATGGCCGCCCGTCGCCCGGGCGGGATCTTCGACCGGGCCGTCATGGTCGTCTCGATGACCATGCTCGCCGTGCCGAACTACGTCCTGGCGATGCTGCTGGTCCTGGTCTTCGCGATCATGCTGCGGATGCTGCCGGCCATCGGCTTCGTGCCGCTGGAGGACGGGCTGGTGCCGAACCTGCGGTCCGTGGTGTTGCCGGTGCTCGCCCTGGCCGTGCCACTGGCCGCGTTCTACACCCGGTTCCTGCGCGGTGACCTCGTCGAGCAGATGAACGCCGCGGACTACATCGACACGGCCCGGGCCAAGGGGGTGGGTCCCTGGCTGGTGCTGTGGCTGCACGCCTTCCGGAACTCATCCTTCGGCCTGCTCACCATCGTCGGGCTGAACATCGGCACCCTGGTGGGCGGCACCGTGATCATCGAGCAGATCTTCGCCATGCCGGGCATGGGAATGATGATGCTCGAGGGCGCGATGTCCCGCGACGTCGCCGTCGTGCAGATGTGTGTCTTCGTCTTCGCCGCCGTGGCCATCCTGGCCAATCTCTTCGTCGACCTGATGTATGCCGTACTCGACCCGAGGATCCGCTATGGCAGTCACTGAAGCCCCCGCCGCCGTCGTCTCCGTCCCCGCACCGGACGCCCCGGACTCCGAGCCCAGGGCGTTGCGCTGGGGTGGGCTGCGCCGTCGGCTGGTGATGGGACTCCCGCTCGCCTTCGTCGCCCTGCTGATGCTGGCGTGCTTCGTCGGCCCGTCGGTGCTGCCCCTGCACCCGCCGGTGGGTGGCGACATCCTCAGCAGTGCCCTGCCACCGGGTTCGCCCGGACACCCGTTGGGTACGGACATCAACGGCAACGACGTGCTCTCCCGGTTGCTGCACGGGGGCCAGTCGTCCCTGCTCGTGGCGATCTCCGTGAACCTGATCGGGCTGGTGGTGGGCGGCGGCATCGGAGCCCTGTCCGGGTACGCGGGAGGCTGGCTGGACAACGTCATCATGCGGGTCCTGGACGTGTTCATCGCCTTCCCCTCCCTCGTGCTGACCATCGCGATCGCCCAGGCACTCGGACCGAGCCTGCCGAACACGATCCTGGCCCTGACGGCCTTCAGCGTCCCGGCCGTCGCCCGCGTGGCCCGGTCCGCGACGCTGCGGGTCAAGACGATGCCGTTCGTGCAGGCGGCGGAACTGAGCGGGAGCCCGGCCTGGCGCATCCTGCTGCGCCACATCGCCCCGAACATCGCACCCCAGATGCTGAATTTCGCCATGCTCGGGATGGGCATCGTCATCGTCACGGAGGGTGCGCTGAGCTTCCTGGGGCTGGGCATCCCGGCACCCAGTCCCAGCTGGGGAAACATGATCTTCGAGGGCCAGCAGTCGATGTCGGCGACTCCACTGCTGGTGCTGTGGCCCAGCCTGGCGCTGCTGGCCACGGTCCTGTCCTTCAACCTGCTGGGTGAGAACATCCGAGACGAGATGAGCGGACGATGAGCCTGTTGAGAACTTCCGTGGACCAGCCACAACGGACCGCGCAGCCGATGGAGGGACCGGTCCTGTCGGTGAACGACCTCAGGGTCACCTTCACCCGCCACGGCCGCCGCATCCATGCCGTCAAGGGCGTTTCCTTCGACGTGCATCGCGGACGGATGCTGGCCATCATCGGCGAGTCCGGCTCGGGGAAGTCCGTGACCGTCCGGGCCCTGATGGGACTGCTTCCGCCCAGTGCCATGGTCGCCGGCTCCGCCGTCCTCGACGGGCGGGAGCTGGTGGGCATGAGCGACAAGCAGATGCGGCAGGTGCGCGGGCTGAGTATCTCGATGATCTTCCAGGACCCGGCGCGCTCGCTGAACCCCACGATGTCCGTGGGCGCCCAGATCGCGGAGGCCGTCCGCACCCACCAGCGGGTATCCCGGCAGCAGGCGGCCCAGCGGGTGCTGGAACTACTGCGCCTGGTACGGATGCCCGCCCCCGAGAAGCGCGTCCACCAGTTCCCGCACCAGCTCTCGGGGGGCATGCGGCAGCGCGTGGTGATCGCCATCGCGCTGGCCTCCGAACCGGACGTACTGATCGCGGACGAGGCCACCACGGCCCTGGACGTGACCACGCAGGCCCAGATCATGGACTTGCTGATCGACCTGCGCGAACGCCTGGGCACAGCGGTCATCATGATCAGCCACGACCTGGGCCTGGCCGCGAGCTACGCGGACGAGGTCATGGTCATGTACGCCGGTCAGGTGGTCGAACGGGCCCACACCCAGACCCTCTTCTCCAACGTGCGCATGCCCTACACCCAGGCCCTGGTCGAGGCCATCCCCCAGATCTCCCACCCTTCGCACACGCTGCTCGCGGTGGTGGGTGGCCATCCGCCGGACCCGGGCCGTCCGGTGCAGGGGTGCCCGTTCCGGCCGCGGTGCTCCCGGGCGGACGACACGTGCGTGACCGCACCAGCGCTGACCCAGCACGAACCAGACCACGCCTATGCCTGCTGGCACCCCGTCGGAGTGTCCGAGGTGCCGGTGGGCGCCGTCCCGGCGGCAGGACAACCAGGAGAGAGGCCATGACCCACACCACGGTGACGACGGAGCGGGCCGAGGACCGGGCGGACGTGCCCGGCGAACCGCTGCTGTCCGTACGCAACATCGTCCAGGAATTCGAGAGCCGTGGTCCGGGCGGGGTGAAGGAGGGGGTCGTCCACGCGGTCTCGGACGTCTCCTTCGACCTCATGCCGGGAGAGACGCTGGGGATCGTGGGGGAGACCGGCTCGGGGAAGAGCACCCTCGCCCGCGCCGTGATCCAGGTGGAACGGCCCAAGTCCGGTTCCGTGGTCTTCCGCGGACGGGACCTGACCACCGTCCCGCACCGGGAGCTGAAGAAGGTCTGGGCCGATTTCCAGATGGTCTACCAGGACCCCTTCGGGTCCCTGAACCCGAGGTGGCGCATCGAGGACGTCGTCGCCGAGCCCCTCGTGAGCCACACCCGGTTGTCAGCCGGCCAGCGGCGGGAACGGGTGAAGGAGTTGCTCGAACTCGTCGGCCTGAAACCGGAGACCTATCTACGCCGCCGGCCCATGGAGCTCTCCGGCGGGCAGGCCCAGCGGGTGGCAATCGCACGGGCGATCGCGCTCGACCCCGCGGTGATCATCTGCGACGAGGCGATCTCCTCCCTCGACGTGCTCATCCAGGCGCAGGTGATCAACCTGTTCGAGAAGCTGCGCCGGGAGCTGGGCCTGTCCTACCTCTTCATCGCCCACGACCTGGCGACCGTCAAGCAGGTCAGTGACCGGGTGGGCGTGCTCTACCTGGGGCAGCTCGCGGAGATCGGGCCATCGGAGGAGATCTACCGGGCGCCCCGGCATCCATACACCAAGGCCCTACTGGACTCCGTCCCGGGCCTGGACCCGGACACCGGCGTGGCCAAGAAGCCGGTCACCCTGAAAGGGGACGTGCCCAGTCCGCTGGACCCGCCCTCGGGGTGCCGGTTCCGGACACGGTGCCCCTTCGCCCAGGACGTCTGCGCGGAACGTGCGCCGGTGCTGGAGTCCATGGGGCCGGCACACGAGGTCTCCTGTCACTTCCCGCTGGACGACGACGGCCTGCCCACGCGGGATCACCCGCTCTCGCGGCAGGCCCTGGACGTCGCGGCCTCCTGACGGCCGGCACACATCGGGCACAGCAGAGGCGGCGGTGCGGATCATCCGCA
>DATBUG010000562.1:0-4854 GCA_036516315.1 Citricoccus sp. | reverse complement strand
GGCCGGGCCGGATGCTGGACGGGGGCTTGCTACAGTGGCGACCATCGCAATCGAAAGGTAGACCGTGGAGATTCGTCGGATCCGCATCGCCTCCGTCGGCAACGAACTGTTGGCCGGTGTGGGCGACCCCCGTGCCCTGGGCTGGCTGGGACGCGTCCTGGCCAAGACCTCGGCCCCCGGGGTCCAGCTGGAGAGCTACGTGCTCGCCTGCCCGGGCGAGGGCACGGAGGCACTGTCCCAGCGCTGGCAGGCGGAGTCCGCTCTGCGGTACGGACGGGACACTGAGAACCGGCTGGTCATCGGCCTGTCCGACCTCGACCTGGACCTGGAGTCCTCCACGGCCCGGGCGCGCCTGAACCTGGCGAACATCCTGGACCGTGCCGCCCAGATGGACATCGCCACGCTCGTGGTGGGCCCGGTGCCGTCCCTGGACAGCGAGCGCAACGCCCGGCTCTCCGAGCTCAACGCCGCCTACATGGACGTGGCCGACCGCCGCCACCACTACTACGTGGACACCTTCACCCCGTTGGTGAACCACGAGCAGTGGCGCAACGACCTGGCGGCGGGCCAGGGACTTCCCGGCCAGGCCGGGTACGGGTTGATCGCCTGGCTGGTGCTGCACCGCGGGTGGTACCAGTGGCTGAACGTGCCCGAGCCCACCGCCTGAGCGCGGTCCCGGCTGCTTTGGCCGGTACCGGCCGGATATGCGAAACTGAGTGATGCTGTCACGTCCCGGGACAGCACTGGAACGCGCCCGTGTGGCGCGGGTCCGTTCCCACCACCGGAAGGAAACGCGATGAGCAAGCGTGGACGCAAGCGGCGCGATCGCCGCAAGAACGGCGCCAACCACGGCAAGCGGCCCAACGCCTGAGGCCCGGCCGGCGGCAACGCCGGCACGACGTATCAGACCCCGCCGGTCTGGACGGGTGAACCGTCCAGACCCACGGGGTCTGTTGCGTTAAGGCGTGGGCCCAGGACGAAAGGTCAGTGGCCGGCTTCGACCCGGATCTGGCTGATCCGCCGGATGATGCCGGCCTTCAGCGTCTCGGGGGCCTTCTCGCTGCAGCTGCGGCGGACCACGGAGCGGATGATGCATTCGAGGTCGTACTCCCGGGCGCACTCGGTGCACTCCTCGAGGTGGCTGCGCACCTCCTCGAGGTCCTGGTGCGTCAGCGCACCGTCGAGGTACTCGTAGAGTCGCTGGATCCGGGCATCCTCACAGTCGCCGATCTTCTCGCAGTCCGTGCTCATCTGCCCTCCTCCTGTTCCTCGGTCCGGCCGGGGGCGCCGGAATCCGTGTCCGTGGTATCCGTGCTGTCTGTGGTGTCCGTGGCCTGCCGCGCCCCTGCGGCCTTCCGGGCACCGGAGGTCTTCTTCGGCGCGCCCTTCGCGGACGTGGCGCCCCGGTCCTCGACCTTGATGCCGCGCTCCCGTGCGTAGTCCGTCAGCATCCCGCGCAGCAGCTTGCGCCCGCGGTGCAGGCGGCTCATCACGGTGCCGATCGGGATGTCGAGGATCTCGGCGATCTCCTTGTAGGCGAAGCCCTCCACGTCCGCGAAGTACACGGCCAGCCGGAACTCCTCCGGGATGGCCTGCAACGCGTCCTTGACGTCCGAGTCCGGGAGGTGGTCCAGCGCCTCCGTCTCCGCCGAGCGCAACCCGGTGGAGGTGTGCTCCGCAGCCTGGGCCATCTGCCAGTCCTCCACGGTGTCCGTGGTGGCCTGCTGGGGCTGGCGCTGGCGCTTGCGGTAGAGGTTGATGTACGTGTTCGTCAGGATCCGGTACAGCCAGGCCTTGAGGTTGGTCCCCGGACGGTACTGGTGGAAGGACGAGTACGCCTTCGTGTACGCCTCCTGCACCAGGTCCTCGGCGTCCTGCGGATTGCGCGTCATGCGCATGGCCGCGGAGTACAGCTGGTCGACGTACTCCAAGGCGTCGCGTTCGAAGCGCTGGCGGCGGGCGGCGTCGGTCTCCACGGCGAGGTCCACGGCCGGGTCGTCGTGCCCCGAGGCAGCCTGGGCGGTCTTGTGCGTTTCCATCGCCGCCCAGTCTACGTGGGCGGCGGGCCGGGCCAGGGTCGCTGTGCCAGGGGCCATGGAACCGTCCTCTCCCGGTCGTGGTGACCGTCGCAGTCGTGCTCGTTTCCGGGTACAGCAACCCTTCCGGCACGGTTATTCCGTGCCCGGTATCGTGGACGGGTGACCACTTCAGCCTCGACCGCGCCCCTGCCCGACCCCTGGCCCGCCCCGGAGCCGGCCGGCCCGGTCCACGGTACGGTGCGCGTTCCCGGGTCGAAGTCGCTGACCAACCGCTACCTCGTCCTCGCGGCCCTCGCCGAGGGCCCCAGCGTCCTGCGCGGCGTCCTGGACAGCCGCGACTCCCGATTGATGGTCCAGGCCCTCGAGGTGCTAGGGGCACGCGTGGAACGGCTCGGGCCGGACACGGTGCGGATCACGCCCCTGGCCGGCCCCGGCACGGACGCCCCGGCGCCCGGGGAGTCCGCGGAACGGACCGTGGACTGCGGGCTGGCCGGGACGGTGATGCGCTTCGTGCCGCCCGTGGCGGCCCTGGTGGCCGGTCGGACCCGCTTCACCGGGGACGAGGCGGCCCTGGCCCGGCCGATGGGCCCGGTGCTGGCGGGCCTGGCCGCACTGGGCGTGACGGTGGACGGACCCGGCGCCGCGGGCGGCACCCTGCCGTTCACCGTGCACGGCACCGGATCCGTGGCCGGCGGCCGGGTCGAGGTCGACGCCTCCGGGTCCAGCCAGTTCGTCTCGGCCCTGTTGCTCGCGGCCCCCCGGTTCCGGCAGGGCCTGCACCTGGTGCACACCGGCGCGGCCGTGCCGAGCCCGGAACACGTGGCGATGACCGTGAACGTCCTGCGCCGCTGCGGCGTGGAGGTGGACGACTCCGTGCCCGGCCAGTGGCGGGTCTCCCCCGGCCCGGTGCGCGCCCTGGACCTGGCCGTGGAACCGGACCTGTCCAACGCCGGGCCGTTCCTGGCCGCCGCCGTGGCCACGGGCGGGCAGGTGTCCGTGCCGGACTGGCCGGCCCGGAGCACGCAGATCGGTGACCGCTGGCGCACCATCCTGCCGGCCTTCGGCGCCACGGTGGACTTCACCCCGGACCCGGACGGCCACACCGGCACGCTCACCGTGGCCGGTTCCCTGACGGAGAGCGGGCACCCGCGGATCGACGCCCCCGGTGACCTGCCGGACACGGGGGAACTCGCCCCCACCGCCGCCGCCCTGTGCGTGCTGGCGGCCGGCCCCGGGCGCCTGACCCGCATCGGTCAGCTGCGCGGGCACGAGACCGACCGCCTGGCGGCGCTCACCACCGAGACGCGGCGCCTGGGCGGACAGGTGGAGGAGGGCCCGGACTTCCTGGCCTTCCACGGCATCACCGGTGACCCGGCAGTGCCCTCGCCCCTGCACGGGGCCACCCTCGAGACGTACCACGACCACCGGATGGCGACCTTCGCCGCCGTCGTGGGCCTGGCCGTGCCCGGCGTGCTGGTGCGGGACGTGGCCACCACCGCCAAGACCATGCCCGACTTCCCCCGGTTGTGGACACAGCTGGTCACCGGGGAGGGCGACGCGGCATGAGCCGGCCGGGCCGGGGCTTCGACCCGAACCGCTGGGACGAGTCCGACGTCCGCGCGCGGCCCAGCAAGCGCGGCTCACGGCCGCGCACGAAGGAACGGCCCGCCCATGAGGACGCCGTCACCGGCCGGGTGGTCACCGTGGACCGCGGCCGGTACACGGTGTACCTGCCGGGCCGGGAGGGATTCCACACCGTGAGCGCCATGCGCGCCCGGGAACTGCGCCGCAACCCGGTGGTCACCGGGGACCTGGTGGGCGTCGTCGGGGACCTCAGCGGCACCGAGGGCACGCTGGCCCGGATCGTGCGGATCGAGGAACGCAGCACCGTGTTGCGCCGCTCGGCGGACGACTCGGACGCTCACGAGCGGATCGTGGTGGCCAACGTGGACACCCTCGTGATCATGGTGGCCGCGGCCAACCCGGAGCCGCGCACCGGGTTCATCGACCGCGCGCTCGTGGCCGCCTACGACGCCGGGATCGAGCCGGTGCTGTGTATCACCAAGACCGACCTGCGGGACCCGGCCGGGCTGCTCGAGCACTACCGGCACCTGGACCTGGAGGTCCTCACCTCGGGGGTTGCGGAGACCACGGGAGCGGGAGGAGCCGGCGACGACGGCGACGCGCGCCTGGACGCGGCCCTGCTGCGCGCACTGCGCGCACGCCTGGAAGGGCACATCTCCGTGCTCGTGGGCCCCTCCGGCGTCGGGAAGTCCACCCTGCTCAACGCCCTGACCGGCACGCGCCGGGCCACGGGCCACGTCAACGCGGTCACCGGACGGGGCCGGCACACCTCGTCCTCCGCCCTGGCCATCCCCCTGCCGGCGGAGGGATCCGACGACCGCGCGCCGTCGGTCGATGCCTCCGGCGAGCACGAATCCTGGGTGGTGGACACCCCCGGCATCCGGTCGTTCGGGCTGGGCCTGGTGGACCGGGACCGCGTGGTGGAGGCCTTCGAGGACCTCTCCCCCGCCCTGGCCGAGTGTCCGCGCGGCTGTACCCATGCCGAGGGCGAGCCCGGATGCGCCCTGGACGCCTGGGTGGACGCCGGCCACGCCGGCACCTCCGGGGCACAGCGGCTGGCCTCGCTGCGCCGCCTCCTGGACGGCCGGTCCGACGATGAGTGGTGACCGGGCCGGGGCCGACCTATCCGTGCCGATAGCCGGGCGGCCGCCGGCCTCACGGTAGCGTGGCCTGCATGACCGACGCGCCCAAGAACTACACGGACGACCTCCGGCTGGCCCACATCATGGCC
>DATBUG010000561.1:0-1932 GCA_036516315.1 Citricoccus sp. | reverse complement strand
CCGCATGGTCACGGTCACCGGCGTGCGCGGCCGCGACCCTGAGAGCATCACCCGGGCCATCACCATGCTGTCCCAGTCCCCGGCCCTGTTCGCCGACATCCCCACCGAGAACGTCCCCCTCGAAGGCGTCGGAGAGATGCTCCTCCGACTCGGCAACGGCACCGGCCCGGCCACGCCGCACGTCGTGGTCCGCCCTTGGGGAAGCGCAGACGAAGGAGACATCTGATGGTCAAGCTGTACCGCAAGTCCTACGAGGCCCGTGTGCTGGTCATACCCCTGGGCCCGAACGCCTCCACCGCCCTGCGGGAGGTTGCCGCCGCCGGAGTCGACGGCGTCATGACCCTGGTGCCCGATCCGGACGCCATGGGGTTCTTCCACACCTTGGCCCCCCTGGCCACGCACGGCTGGGCGGAGCAACGCTCGGGCGTCACCGTCGAGGAGTGTGTGGGCGATGCAGACATGGTCGTCCTGTTCGCCACCGACGTCGCCGAGGTCTCCGTGCAGACGTGCGAGCTGGCCTCCCGGGCGGCGCAGGAGCACGGGACGCTCATCGCCGCGCTCGTCATGACCCCTGACACCTGGGACACCGAGGCGGGGCGTGAGGGCATCGTCTCGGTCCGCGAAGGTGTGGACATGGTGGTGCTGGTCCACGGGCCCACGATGGCCGGGCCGTTCCTGGACGTCCTCCGTGGCGGTGCCCGGGAGCTCCAGCCCCGCGAGGCAGGAGTGGTCGCCTCGTGACCGTCGACTCCCTGCCCCGCCAGGCGGCACCTCTGGACGACCCGTTCGCCGTGCGCGAGCTGCTGATCAGGGACGTGTCCCTGGAGGCAGATCGAGTCCTCTCGATCCGGCTCGCCGATCTTGAGGGTGCAGACCTGCCGGCGTGGCAGCCAGGTGCTCACCTGGATGTGATCCTTCCCTCCGGGAAGGTCAGGCAGTTCTCCCTGTGCGGTGACCCGGCCGACCGGTCCAGCTACACGGTGGCCGTCCTGCGTGAGGCGGAGGGCCGCGGCGGCTCCGTGGAGATCCATGACTTCGCGATCCCCGGGCGGACGCTGCAGGTGCGCGGCCCGCGCAACCACTTCGAGCTCTCGCCGGCCGAGGAGTACGTGTTCGTGGCGGGCGGGATCGGGATCACGCCGATCCTGCCGATGATCCGGCAGGCCGTGTCCGAGAAGGTCCGTTGGCACCTGGCGTACGCCGGCAGGTCGCGCAGGAACATGGCCTTCCTGGACGAGCTGGAAGCTCTTGCCCGGGACGGGCTCGGCGAGGTCGAGCTCTTCCCTCGGGACGAGGGGGTGCGCCTCGATGTGCCGTCACTGGTTGCCGCTCTGCCCGAGACGGCCACCGTCTACTGCTGCGGACCGAGCAGCCTGATCGACCAGGTGCAGCAGTGCTGCACGCTGTCCGGGTCGGGGCCATCGCTGCACGTGGAGCGGTTCACGAGCGGGGAGGCCAGCGCAGAGGCCCGGGCGCAGGTCGCCGAGTCAGCAGGCACCTTCGAGGTGGTCCTTGCTCGGTCCGGTGCCAGCGCCGTGGCCGGGCCCGGCTGCACGGTGCTCGACGCGATCCGGGAGCTGGCGCCTGACGTGCTCACCGACTGCGAGGAGGGCTACTGCGGCACCTGCGAGACGAAGGTGCTCGAAGGCGAACCGGAGCACCACGACACGATCCTCACCGAGAAGGATCGAGCCAAGAACAACTGCATGATGATCTGTGTCGGCCGCGCCAGGTCCGAGCGTCTGGTGCTGGACCTGTGAACCTCGAGGATCGGCCTGCTGCGGCGGCCGTGCGCGGCGGGTCTGGGTCGGGGAGGCGTCGGTGAGTGCGGGGTTGTCTGCGGTGTCTGTGGCGCGGGGAGGTGGTGGCCTGCCGGACTCGGCCCGGGCGAGTGTGACGTATCCGGACGGGTCGAGCGAGCTGGTGAGCTTT
>DATBUG010000560.1:0-9697 GCA_036516315.1 Citricoccus sp. | reverse complement strand
GCCGGCCTCTCCGCCGCCCTGTGGCTCGGGCGGTACCAGCGGGCCACCCTCGTGGTGGACGCGGGACGGCCGCGGAACCGCGACGCCACCCTGGCGCACGGCATCCCGGGGCGCGACCCGGTGACCCCGGCGGAGCTGATGACGGACCTGCGCGCCGGGCTGGAGCAGTACCCGGAGGTCCGCCTGCAGCCGGGAACGGTCGTCGCAGTGGAAGGCGATACGGAGCACGGGTTCACCGCGGAGCTGGACAGCGGTCACCGGGTCCACGCTTCACGTGTGGTGCTCGCGTGCGGGGTGACGGACCGGCTGCCCGACCTGGAGGGGTTCGAGGAGCACTACGGCGTGGACGTGCACCACTGCCCGGCCTGTGACGGGTACGAGGTGCGCGGACAGGACGTCATCGTCCTGGGCTCCGGTGAGCAGGTGCCGGCCTTCGCCTCCGAACTACTGGACTGGGCGGACACCGTCAGGGTCGTCACCGACGACCCCGCCGCCTCCTTCGAGACCGGTCAGCACGACACCCTGTCCCGGCACGGGATCGAGGTGTACGAGGGCCGGGCCACCGCCCTGGTCGGGGAGCCCGGCGCCCTCAGCGGCGTGCGCATGGCGGATGGTGGCCACGTCCCGGGCGCGGCCGTGTTCTTCTCCTACGCCCACCGGCCGGGTAACGCCCTGGCGGCGGGGCTGGGGTGCGAGCTCGACGACGACGGCACGCTCGTGGTGAACGGCTTCCAGCTGACCACCGTGGACGGTATCTACGCCGCCGGGGACCTCACCCCGGGTCTGCAACTGGTTTCCGCCGCCATGGGACAGGGGGTCGCGGCCGGCATCGCCTGCGCGACCTCGCTGCGTGGCCTGCGGCAGACCGAGGCCCGCCCCACGCCCGCTCCGCCCACGCGCCGGTTCGCACCGAGGCGGTAGAGGCGCCGGCGGCAGATGTCCTACCCTGCTGGCGGGCACGTTGTGGAGGGGTGACATGGACTTCTGGCGGAACATCACGCACACCGCCGTCGAGATCTACCACGGGGGCCACCGGTACACCGTGGAGCTGCGGATCTTCAGTCTCGGCCGCAACCTGACCCTGTACCGGGACGGGGACGAGGTCGAACGGGCCTCCGCGCCGGCGACGTTCGTCCTCGAGGACGGCGCCGGGGACGGGGCTGTGATCGACGTCGGCACCTCCGAGTACGGCTTCCAGCGCGCCGTGCTGCACCGCGACGGGACCCGCACGCCGCTGCGCCCGGCGTAGGGCACCTGGGAGGACTGGCGCCGGCGATGGGGACAGCGGCACCCGGTCGCCAGCCGGGTGGTGGCCGTGACCAGCGGAGGCCTGGTGCTGGCCAGCCTCGTGCTGGGACTGATGGAACTGCTCGAACTGCTGACCGGGGCGTCCTGGGCGCGGGCGCTCCTGGGCGGCTGGTCCTTCACCTCGCCGGTCGAGTTGCCGGGGTGGTTCCTGTGGGTCTTCGGCCTCGTCGTCGGGGCGGCGGCCCTGGAACGGGCGCTCAGGATGAGGTGACCGGCCGGCCGGTCTCGATCCAGTACCGGCGGTGCTCCGGTGCCACGGCGTAGCCCACGTGACCGTTCACGGCGCAGGGCCGCCTCGTCGTCCGCGCGCGGGGGTCGCAGGATCAGGGCCATGGGGCGATTCTCGCACCCGCCCCGGCCGACCCTGATCAGGACCGCCCACTACACTCGCCCCATGACGCGTTCCCGCCCCTTCGCCCAGGTCGATGTCTTCTCCGCTGAGCGCTATGGCGGCAACCCGGTCGCCGTCGTGCTGGACGCGGGGGGCCTGGACGACCAGGACATGGCACGCATCGCGCGATGGACCAACCTCTCCGAGACCACGTTCGTGCTGCCGCCCGCCGCGGACGGGGCGGACTACCGGTTGCGGATCTTCACGCCCGGCGGGGAGCTGCCCTTCGCCGGGCACCCCACCCTCGGCTCCGCCCACGCCTGGCTCGAGCACGGGGGCCGGCCGCACGCTCCGGAGCACGTGGTGCAGGAGTGCGCGGCCGGGCTGGTCACCCTCCGGCGTGACGGCGGCACGCTCGCCTTCCAGGCCCCGCCCACCCTGCGGTCGGGTGAGCTGGACCCCGAGGACCTGGGGCGCGCCACCGCGGCGCTGGGGGTGCGCCCCGAGCAGGTGCTGGGCCACCAGTGGGTGGACAACGGGCCGGGGTGGGCCGTCGTCGTGCTGCCGGACGCGCAGGCGGTGCTGGACCTGACCCCGGACCTGTCCCTGATCCCGGACCTGAAGCTGGGGGTCATCGGCGCCTACCCGCCCGGTGCCCCCGCGGCCTTCGAGATCCGGGCGTTCGTCCCGGACATCGGCGTGCCCGAGGACCCGGTGACCGGCAGCCTCAACGCCTCCGTGGCCCAGTGGATGCTCCGCACCGGGGCGGTGGGCGGACGCTACACGGTGTCCCAGGGCACTGCGCTGGGCCGGACCGGGCGGGTGGAGATCACCTGCGCCGAGGATGGCGAGGTCTGGGTGGGCGGGCAGACCACCACGTGCTTCCGCGGCACCGCCCTGGCCTAGCCCCCGGCGGGACCCACCGGCCCTCGGCTCCGGGAGCATCACGGCCCGGCGGCGATCCGCACCCAGCCCGTCCCGCGTGTCTCACCCGGTCCGGTTGCCGCTCACGGCAGCGGCCAGGTGTGCACCGGCTTGCCTTCGCGCATGTGCCGGCCGTACTCCGCCACCAGCCGGGCCAGGGCCTTGCCGCGGGAGAGCCCGGACTCCTCGAACCGGGCCAGGGCGCGCGTCATCCACGCCGAGCCGTTCTGGCCGGTCCGGGTCCGCCCGGTCAGCACCCCCAGGTACTGCTCGGCCACGGCCTCGTCCACGTCCAGGGCCGCCAGCCCGTTGCGGGCCGCGGGGATCAGGTACCGGTCCAGCAGTTCGGTGACCGGCAGGTCCCCGAACCCGGGCCAGTAGACGGACGCGTTGAGCCCGTGCCGGGCGCACTCGTAGAAGTTGGTCCGCGCCGTGGAGAAGGCCATCCGCTCCCAAGGGTTGTCCCCGGAGTCCACCAGGTGCTTCACCAGGCCGAAGAAGAACGCCGCATTGGCCACCATGTCCACCACGGTGGGCCCGGCCGGCAACAACCGGTTCTCCACACGCAGGTTGGCCGGGCGCGCGGGCACGGTGCCGGCCTCGGTCGTCGACTCGTCGCGTCCGGGATCGTAGATGGGACGGTTCCACCGGTACACGGTGCCGTTGTGCAGCAGCAGTTCCGGCAGGGCCGGCGCTCCCGAGGCCCGCCGCGCGGAGTCCGTGGTCCGCTCCGGCAGTAGCGCCGGGAAGAAGGCGATGTTCTCCTCGAACAGGTCCTCGATCCCGTCGATCCAGCGTTCGCCGAACCACACGCGGGGGCGCACGCCCTGCCGGATCAGCTCGGGACCGCGGGTGTCCACGGCCTGCTGGAACACCGGGATCCGGCTCTCCACCCACAACAGCGAACCGAGGAACAGCGGGGAGTTGGCGGAGAGGGCCACCTGGGGCCCCGCCATGGCCTGGGCCGCGTTCCACACCGGGCCGAACATCTCCCGGCTCACCTCCAGGTGCAGCTGCATGGAGGTGCAGGTGGACTCGGCCGCGATGTCCTTGGCGTAGTAGGAGAGGTGCTCGGGCCCGTCGATGTCGATGAGGATCTCCTCGCCGCGTGCCTCGAGCACCGCGGTGTTCAGGGCGGCGTACCGGTTGCCCTCGCTGATCCAGCCCTCACCCGAGAGGTCCTCGCCGTCGATGGTCGGCAGGATGCCCACCGTGTACAGGCGGGCCCCGGCGCGCTCGGCCCGTTCGTCCGCGCGGACCAGCTCGGCCTGCAGCGACTCCGCCAGGTCCTTCAGGCCGTGCCCGTGGATCGTCAGCGAGGGGTGGTTCAGCTCGATGTTGTAGCGGCCCAGCTCGGTCTGGAACGCCGGGTCGTCGATCGCGGCCAGCACCTCGTGGTTCAGCGGGGCCGGCTGGGACTGGTCGTCCACGAGGTTCAGTTCCAGCTCCAGGCCGATGCGCCCGGCCCCGGCGAAGTCCTCGGTGGCCAGGTAGGCCTTCAGCTCCTCGAGGGAGGCCTCCAACCGTTCGCGGTAGCGGGTCCGCTCAGAGCGGGTGTATGTGCTCGACTCGACCTCGGTGCCCATGGACTGAAGCGTAGGGCATGCGGGCCTGCCCGGCACCGTGGCACCGCCGCCGTCGCCGGCTGCCGCGGTGGCCGGGGAACCAGTGTCGCCTGCGGCGCGTGCGACGCGTGTGCTCCCTCGGTGTCTCGCCGGGCATGTCTTGGGAAAACGCCCAGTCCATGCGTAGGCTTCCCCCAGACGGTGACCTGCACCACGGAACCCGGGTCCCACTGGGGCCTTCCGCCGGGCGGTGCAGTGCCGTGGAGGTGGAACCGGACCGGAGGTGCGCGACTGATGAGGCAGGCCCGAAGGAAAGGCGGCGCCGCACGCCGCACGGCGGCGGCGGCCATGGTGACCTCGGCGGCACTGGCGCTTGCCGGGTGCGGTCCGGCGGAGGACACCCCGGTGCTCACCTGGTACACGAACCCCGACGACGGCGGCCAGGCGGCGATCGCGCAGCAGTGTTCCGAGCAGTCCGGTGGGGCCTACCGGATCGAGACCTCCGTCCTGCCGAACGACGCAGCCTCCCAGCGCGAACAGCTCACCCGCCGGCTCGCCGCCGGCGACACCTCGATGGACATCATGTCCCTCGATCCGCCCTTCATCCCGGAGCTCGCCGAGCCCGGGTTCCTGGCGGTGCCGCCCTCGGAAGTGGCGGAGGCGACCACCCAGGACACCCTGGAGGGCGCACTGGCCGGGGCCACGTGGCGGGACACCCTGGTCACGGTCCCGTTCTGGGCGAACACGCAGCTGCTGTGGTACCGCAAGTCCGTGGCCGACCAGGCCGGGTTGGACATGGACCAGCCCGTCACGTGGGACCAGCTGCTCGAGGCCGCGCGGGACCTGGACAAGGACCTCGGCGTCCAGGGTGCCCGGGCCGAGTCCATGACGGTGTGGCTCAACGCCCTCGTCGAGTCCGGCGGTGGCCAGATCATCGAGAACCCGGAGGCCCCGGCCGACGAGGTCCGGATCGGCCTGGACAGCGAGGCCGGCAGGAAGGCCGCCGAGATCATCTCCACCATCGGCACCGAGGGTTTGGGCGGCCCGGGCCTGGCCACCCAGCAGGAGAACGAGGCGATGCTGCTGTTCCAGGGGGACAACGGCTCCTTCATGGTGAACTGGCCGTTCGTCTGGCCGGCCACCAACGCCTCCGCGGAGGACGGGGCCCTGCCCGAGGACCTGCCCGAGGACATCGGCTGGGCCGTCTACCCGCGGGTGTCCGAGGACACGGAGCCGGCGCCGCCACTGGGCGGGATCAACCTGGGTGTGGGTGCGGCTTCCGAGCACCAGGACCTGGCCTGGGACGCGATCGAGTGCATCGTCGCCCCGGAGAACCAGACCGAGTACTTCATCACCAACGGCAACCCGCCCTCCAGCGCCAGCGCGTTCGACGACCCAGCCGTGGTGGAGCAGTTCCCGATGGCCACGACCATCCGCGAGTCCCTCGACCTGGCCGCACCACGGCCGCAGACGCCCTATTACAACGAGGTCTCCACCGCGATCCAGCAGCGGTACACGCCGCCGCAGGCCGTGAACCCGGAGACGACCCCGGCCGAGACCGGCCAATTCATCCAGGAAGTGCTGCGAGGGGAGTCGCTGCTGTGACCTCAGTTCCCACGAACGTGCCAGCCGTCGACGCGGACGCCCCCGACGACGCCCCCGCCGGCCGGGGACGGCGACGGGCCCCGCGCTCGGAACGGGCCAAGGCCGAGACGCGCTTGGGCTGGCTGCTGGCCGGCCCCGCCTTCTTCATCATGGTCGCCGTCATCTTCTACCCGGTCCTGCAGGCCGTCTGGGACTCGCTGTTCAGTTACCGGCTCACCGCCCCGGACGAGCGGGAGTTCGTGGGGCTGGGCAACTACGGCGTCATCTTCTCGGACCAGGTGTTCTGGGCCGCCCTCGGCGTCACGGTGCTCATCACCGCCGTCACCGTGTTCGTCGAGCTGATCCTCGGGTTCATCCTGGCGATGGTCATGCACAAGGCCATCACCTCCACCCGCGGCCTCGTGCGCACGGTGATCCTGGTGCCCTACGGCATCATCACCGTGGTCTCGGCCTTCGCCTGGTACTACATGTTCAGCATCGACTCCGGTTACATCAACAACTGGCTGGACTGGGTGCCCGCCTTCGACGGCGACCTGAACTGGTTCGCCCAGGGTGGCTCGGCGCTGTTCGTCATCATGCTCTCCGAGATCTGGAAGACCACCCCCTTCATCTCGCTGCTGCTGCTGGCGGGCCTGGCCCAGGTCCCGGACGACCTCTCCGAGGCGGCGGCCGTGGACGGGGCGAGCTGGTGGCAGCGGCTGTGGCGGGTCGTCCTGCCGAACATGAAGGCCGCGATCATGGTGGCGGTGCTCTTCCGGGCACTGGACGCCTTCCGGGTCTTCGACTCGATCTTCATCATGACCAATGGCGCCTACGGCACCGAGGTCCTGTCACTGCTCGCCTACCGGACCTCGATCGGCCGGCTTGAGATCGGCCTGGGCTCGGCGATCTCGGTCGTGCTGTTCCTGCTGGTCGGCCTGCTGGCACTGATCGCGGTGAAGGGCTTCAACGTGGACCTGGCCGGCGGACGGGGAGGACGCAAGTGAGCACCGAGACACTGACCCCGGAGGAACTCGACGGGCAGAAGCGCGCTCGCCGGGCGAAACGGAACACCGCCATCGGCTGGTGGGTCCTGACGATCGTCGTGGCGGTGTGGTGCCTGTTCCCGGTGGCCTCCATCCTCGCCACGAGCTTCAAGACCCCCGGCGAGCTCGCCAACGGCCGGTTCTTCCCGGACAACCCCTCGACCACCAATTACAAGGAGATCCTCGTCGGGGACTCTCAAGAGCTGTTCCTGACGGCCCTGTGGAACTCCATCGGCATCTCGATCATCGCCACGCTGATCGCGGTGGTGCTGGCCACCCTGTGCGCCTACGCGATCGCCCGCCTGGACTTCCCCGGCAAGAAGCTGGTGCTGACCGTCTCCCTGATGGTGTCCATGTTCCCGGTGATCTCGCTGGTCACCCCGCTGTTCAACCTGTGGCGCAGCATCGGGCTCTACGACACCTGGCCCGGCCTGATCATCCCCTACCTGTCCCTGACGCTGCCGATCTCCATCTGGACCCTGGCGGCGTTCTTCCAGCAGATCCCGTGGGAGCTGGAGCAGGCGGCCCAGGTGGACGGTGCGACGCCGATGCAGGCGTTCCGCAAGGCGATCGTCCCGCTGGCGGCGCCCGGGGTGTTCACTACAGCGATCATCGCGTTCTTCATCGCCTGGAACGACTTCGTCTACGGCATCTCGCTGACTTCCACGGAAGCGGCCCGTCCTGTTCCGGCGGCACTGGCGTTCTTCACCGGCGCCTCGCAGTTCGAGTCGCCCACCGGGGCGATCTCGGCCGCGGCCATCATCGTCACCATCCCCGTGGTGCTGCTGGTCATGCTCTTCCAGAAGCAGATCGTCGCCGGCCTGACCTCGGGCGCGGTCAAGGGCTGAGCGCAGGAAACGAAAGGGACTCCACATGGCCTCCATCACCCTGAACAACATCGTCAAGAAGTACGACGACGGCTTCCCGGCGGTGAACAACGTCTCGCTGGACATTGCCGACGGGGAGTTCGTCATCCTCGTGGGCCCGTCCGGCTGCGGCAAGTCGACCCTGCTGCGGATGATCGTCGGGCTGGAGGACATCACCTCCGGCGAGCTGAAGATCAACGGCCAGCGGATGAACGAAGCCGCGCCGAAGGACCGCAACCTGGCGATGGTGTTCCAGAACTATGCGCTCTATCCGCACCTGACGGTCTACGAGAACATCGCCTTCCCGCTGCGCCTGGCCAAGGACAACGGCGGGAACGGGTCCGTGGACGAGAAGGTCCGCCGGGCGGCCAAGATGCTCGAGCTCACCGAGCACCTGGACCGCAAGCCCGCCAACCTCTCCGGCGGGCAGCGCCAGCGTGTGGCCATGGGCCGGGCGATCGTGCGCGAGGCGGACGCCTTCCTCTTCGACGAGCCCCTGTCCAACCTGGACGCCAAGCTGCGTGGCCAGATGCGTTCCGAGATCGCCCAGCTGCAGCGCTCCCTCGGCATCACGAGCGTGTACGTGACGCACGACCAGACGGAGGCGATGACCCTCGGCGACCGGGTGGCGGTGCTGAAGAAGGGGATCCTGCAGCAGGTGGCCAGCCCGCGCGAGCTGTACGAGCAGCCCGCCAACCTCTTCGTGGCCGGGTTCATCGGCTCGCCCTCCATGAACCTGTTGCCCGCCACCCTCAAGGCGGGTGGCGACGGTTCGGTGCTCTCCACCCCGATCGGTGACATCCCCGTCCCGCCCGAGCGGGCCGCCGCGGCCGAGGGCAAGGAACTGGTCCTGGTGGGGGTGCGTCCCGAGTTCTTCGAGGACGCCCAGCTGGTGGACGAGGCCAAGATATCCAAGGGATCGGTGTTCACCGCGGAACTGTCCCACCTGGAGTGGCTGGGGCACGAGCAGTACGGCTACATCGAGTTCGAACCCGACGAGAAGGTCGGCCGGCTGCTGTCCGACCTGGCCGCGGACATGGACGCCGACGAACTGCGCCCGCAGGTGGTCACCACCCTCTCGGCCGAGTCACGGGTGCGCCCGGGCCAGCCGGTGGAGCTGTGGGTGGACACCTCGCGCATCCACCTGTTCGATCCGGAGACCGGGGAGAACCTCACCCGGGACGCCGAGGCCGGCGCCGAACTGACCCGGAGGGCGGCCGAGGAACGCGAGCGTGAACTGGCCCTGGCCCGGGAACGGGAGGCGCAGGACGCCTGAACCGGGGCGGGCCGGTCGCGGTGCCCGGCCCGCCCCTCAGGCGCTTCCCGGCCGTGCTCATGACGGCCGTGGTGGAGACGGCTGGCGGGCCGGTTCAGGCGGTGGCCTCGCGGTGGGTGCCGGCCAGCTCCACGTAGTGTGCCGAGTTCGTGCCCAGGGACGCCACCTCTTCATCGGTGAGCTCACGCCGCACCTTCGCGGGGACCCCGGCCACGAGCGAGCGTGGCGGGACCACGGTGCCCTCGAGCACCAGCGCGCCCGCGGCGACGAGGGACTGGGTCCCGATCACCGAGCCGTTCATGATGGTGGCGGACATGCCCACCAGGCAGCCGTCCTCGACCGTGGCGCCGTGGACGACGGCGGAGTGACCCACCGAGATGTCGTGGCCCAGGGTGCACGGGAACCCTGCGTCGGCGTGCAGGACCACGTTGTCCTGCAGGTTGGTCCGCTCGCCAACGCGGATCGGGGCACTGTCACCCCGGGCGGAGACGCCGTAGAAGGCGGAGGACTGGGCCCCCATGGCCACGTCCCCGGAAAGGGTCGCGGTGGGAGCCAGGAAGACGGATTCGTGGACGGACGGCGTGGCGCCGGCGATGGTGATCAGGTGTGCCATGTCACCAGACTAGGCCCGGCCATCGTCGGTGCAACGCCGGTGGGTCAGTCGAAGACGACGGTGCGGTTGCCGTCGAGCAGGACGCGGTGTTCGGCGTGCCAGCGCACGGCCCGGCACAGGGTGGAGCCTTCGACCTCGCGGCCCATGTTGACGAAGTCGCGGGCGGACTGGGCGTGGGTGACGG
>DATBUG010000559.1:0-7187 GCA_036516315.1 Citricoccus sp. | reverse complement strand
CACCGCGACCGGCCGGCCCAGTGGTGCGGTGCCCCACCTGTCCCCCCATCGCTGGGCCGCGGCCAACCGGCACGTCACCGCCAAGGCGATCGCCGAATTCACCCACGAGCGGCTCCTGTTCCCCGCCCCGGACCCCGCCCTCGAGGCCGGTCAGACCACCGAGGGGGCCACCCGGGAGGCGGCCGGGTGCGCTCCCCAGCACGGCGTCCAGGACGGCGTCCACGACGGAGCCCGTGAGGCCTGGGTCCTGCAGGGCCCGGGCGTGCGGTACCGGTTCCGGGCGCGCCGGTACGCCCTGGACCACTGGGAGGTCGACGCCGCCTCGCTGACCTGTGAGGAACAGGACGGACCGGACGAGCAACCCGGGGCACCCTGGCGCGAGGCCGCACCGGACGCGCAGCGCTTCGTCACCGCCTTCCGGGAGAAGCTGGGCATCTCGGACCAGCAGTTGCCGGTCTACCTCGAGGAGATCGGCAGCACCCTGGCCTCGCACTGCTACAAGCAGCTGCACTCCACCGCCACAGCGGCCGAGCTGGCCGCCGGCACTGGGGACACGGTGGCGGACTTCCAGCGGCTGGAGGCCGCCATGACGGAGGGCCATCCCTGCTTCGTGGCCAACAACGGCCGGATCGGGCTGGGCGCCGAGGACTACACCGACCTGGCCCCGGAGACCGGCTCGGCGATCCGCCTCGAGTGGGTGGCGGCCCACCGATCGCGGGCCCGCTTCTCGGCCGTGGAGGGCCTGGACCTGGACACGCTGCTGGAGACCGAGCTCGGCGCCGAACAGCGCCGCCGGTTCCGGGACCGCCTCGAGGAGGCGTGCCGGCACACGGGGCTGGACGCGGAGGACTTCATCCCCCTGCCGGTGCACCCCTGGCAGTGGCGCCACCGGCTGGCCATCACCTTCGCCGGGGACGTCGCGACGGGCCACCTGGTCCACCTCGGCCCCTCGGAGGACCTCTACCAGCCGCAGCAGTCCATTCGCACGTTCATGAACCGGACCGTCCCCGGGCGCCACTACGTGAAGACGGCCCTGTCCGTGCTCAACATGGGATTTTTGCGGGGGCTGTCCGCGGCCTACATGGACGCCACGCCGGCCATCAACGACTGGCTGGCCTCCGTGTTCGCCGACGATCCCGAGCTGGACCCGGACCGCGTCCAGCTGTTGCGGGAGACGGCCGCCGTCGGGTACTCCAACCCGCTCTTCCATGCCGCGACCGACCGGCACTCGGCCTACCGCAAGATGCTCGCGGCCCTGTGGCGCGAGTCCCCGGCCGGGCGGGCCGGGAACGGTGAGTCGCTGGCGACCATGGCCTCGCTGCTGCACGTGGACGCCGCGGGAGAGCCCTTCGTGGCCGCCCTGGTCCGCCGCTCGGGGCTGTCCGCCGCGGACTGGCTGGAGCGCTACCTCGAGGCCTACCTGGTGCCGATCGTGCACTGCCTGGTGCGGCACGACCTGGTGTTCATGCCCCACGGGGAGAACGTGATCCTGGTGCTGCGGGACGGGGTGCCCGTGCGGGTCCTGCTCAAGGACCTCGCCGAGGAGGTCGCGGTGCTGGGCGACCGCACGGAGTTGCCGGAGCAGGTGCGCCGGATCCGCGCCCAGGTGGACGCCGCGGACCACGGGTTGTCCATCCTGACGGACATCGTGGACTGTTTCCTGCGGTTCCTGGCGCCGCTGCTGGTGCGGTCGGGGCTCATCACCGAGGAGCGCTTCTGGGCGGTCGTGGCCGGGCGACTGACCGCCTACCGCGCCCGGCACCCCGAGTCCGCCGAGCGCTTCGACGCGCTGCGGCTGCTCGAACCGGCCTTCCCGCTGTCCTGCCTGAACCGTCTGCAGCTGCGCAACAACCAGCAGATGGTGGACCTGGCGGACCCCGCCGGCTCGCTCGCCTACGCCGGGGAGCTGGAGAACCCGCTGGCCGCGGCCGCCGTACGGTCCTGACGGGTCCGAGGGGCCGGACGCGACCGGGGCCCGGACCGTGGTGGTCCGGGCCCCGGGCGCGGCGTGTGGCGGGCGGCCGTGGGCGGCTCACCGCGGGTGCGTCAGCGCGGGCGGCTCAGCTCCAGTCGAAGAAGCCCTTGCCGCTCTTGCGGCCGAGCTCTCCACGGGCCACCTTCTCGCGCAGGATGGCCGGCGGCTCGAACCGCTCCCCGAGGGTGGAGGCGAGGTACTCCGCGATGCCCAGGCGCACGTCCAGGCCCACGATGTCCGTGGTGCGCAGCGGACCGGTGGGGTGCTTGTACCCCAGCACCATGGCGTTGTCGATGTCCTCGGCGCTGGCCACGCCCTCCTCGACCATGCGCATCGCCTCCAGGGCGATGGCCACGCCGAGGCGGGAGGAGGCGAAGCCGGGGGCGTCGTTGACCACCACGGCGGTCTTGCCGAGTCCGGCGGTCCAGCCGCGGGCGGCCTCGACCAGTTCCGGCGCCGTCTGCTCCCCGATGACGACCTCCACGAGGGTGGAGGCCGGCACCGGGTTGAAGAAGTGCAGGCCCAGGAAGCGCTCGGGGCGCTCCAGCTCCTTGGCCAACCCGCTGACGGACAGGCTCGAGGTGTTCGAGGCCAGCACCGCCCCTCCCGTGAGGTGGCGTTCCACGGCCCGCAGGGACTCGACCTTCAGGTCCCAGTCCTCCGGCACGGCCTCGACGACCAGCTCGCGGTCGGCGAAGGCCGCGCGGTCGACCGAGACGGAGAAGTGCTCGAGGATCTCGTCGAGGTTGCCGTCCAGCACCCCGCGCTCGAGGGACTTGGCGGTGGAGGACTCCACCCGTTCCCGGGCGGCTTCCGCGGCGGCCTCGTCGCGCTCGACGACGACGACGTCGGCCCCCTTGATGAGGAACGCGTGGGCGATCCCCGCCCCCATGCGGCCGCCTCCCAGGACGCCGACGGTGGCCGGGACGGAGGCGGTGGCGCCGGAGGCGGATCCTGCGGTGGTCTCAGTCATCGGTCACTTCCTGTTCTGCTGGTCAGCGGTCTGGGTACCCTGGGCGTCCTGCTGGCCCTTCGTGCCCTTCGAGTCCTTCGTGTTCTTCTTGTCGAGGAACGCCTGCATGCGGTCGAACTTCGCCGGGGACTCGAAGAGCATCCCCTGGGCGAGGGTGTCGATCACCGGGTGCGCCTCGCGGGGTGCGTGGAACACGGACTTGGAGATGCGCACGGCCAACGGGTCCTGCGCGGCGATCCGGTCGGCCAGCGCGTGGGCGGCATCCATCAGCCCCTCCCCGTCGACGAGCTCGGTGATGAGCCCGGCGGCCAGGCACTCGGCGCCCTTGAGCACCTTGCCGGCCAGCAGGATCTCCTTGGCCAGCGGCTCGCCGACCAGTTCCTTCAGCCGCCAGGTGGCCCCGGCCGCGGCGAGGATGCCCAGGCCGGTCTCCGGGTTGCCCATCCGCAGCGCCTCCGTGCCGATGCGGAAGTCGGCCGCGTAGGCCAGCTCCGCGCCACCGCCGAGGGCGTAGCCGTCCAGCGCCGCGATCACCGGCATCGGCAGGCGCGCGATGCGGTCGAAGATCGTGGAGTTGATCCCGGCCAGCGCGTCGTCCCGGCGGCGTTCGCGCAGCTGCGCGATGTCCGCGCCGGAGGCGAAGATCCCCTTGGCCCCGGTCTGCGGGTCCGAGGGCGTGCCGGTGAGGATCAGCACCTTCGGCGTGCGCTCCAGGTGGGCGCAGACGGCGTGCAGCTCGTCGACCATGTCCTGGTCGATCGCGTTGCGCACCTCGGGACGGTGCAGCCGGGCCACCAGCCGGTCCTCGCGCTCCTCGACGACCAGGGTGCTGAAGCCCTCGGCCTGGAGGGTCTCGGTGCCGGCCATCAGACGGCCTCCACCAGCAGGGCCGAGCCCTGGCCCACGCCCACGCACATCGTGGCCAGGCCGCGGGCCCCGGAGGAGGCCTCGCGCTCGAGGCGGCCCAGCAGCGTGATGACGATCCGGGAGCCGGAGGAGCCCAGCGGGTGGCCCAGGGCGATCGCGCCGCCGTCGTTGTTCACGATGCCGGCGTCCAGGCCGAGCTCGCGCATGCTGGCCAGGGACTGCGAGGCGAAGGCCTCGTTGAGCTCCACGGCCGCGAGGTCGCCCACGGCGGTGCCGGTGCGCTCCAGGACCTTGCGGGAGGACGGGACCGGGCCCATGCCCATGATCTCCGGGGCGAGCCCGGCGGAGGCACCGGCCAGGATGCGGGCGCGCGGGGCCAGGCCGTACTTCTCCACGGCGGCCTCGGAGGCCACGATGATGGCGGAGGCGCCGTCGTTGAGGGTCGAGGCGTTGCCGGCGGTCACCACGGAGCCGCCCTTGACGACGGGACGCAGCCCGGCCAGGACCTCTGCGGTGGTGCCCGGGCGCGGGCCCTCGTCCGTGTCCACGATGGTCTCGGCGCCCTTGCGGCCCTTCACGGTGACCGGGACGATCTCCTCGGCAAAGCGGCCGGCCTCGATCGCGGCGATCGCGCGCTCGTGGGAACGCACGGCGAACGCGTCACAGTCCTCGCGGGAGGTGTTGTAGACGCGGGCGACCTCCTCGGCGGTCTCCGGCATCGAGAAGGTGGCCTTGCCGTCGCGGGAGTACTCGCCGGACAGGAACGCCGGGTTCGGGAAGCGCCAGCCGATCGAGGTGTCGTAGACCTCGCCGGGCTTGGCGAAGGGCTTGGCGGGCTTCTCCATGACCCACGGGGCGCGGGACATGGACTCCACGCCGCCGGCCACCACGACGTCCGCGGCACCGGCCTGGATCATGTGGGAGGCCATCTGGATGGCGCTCATGCCGGAGGCGCACAGGCGGTTGACGGTGATGCCGGGCACGTGGTCCGGGTAACCGTTGAGCAGCCAGGCCATGCGGGCGACGTTGCGGTTCTCCTCGCCCGCGCCGTTGGCGTTGCCGTAGATGACCTCATCCACCACGTCCGGGGCCAGGCCCGCGCGTTCGACGGCGGCGCGGATCGCCAGGGCGGCCAGGTCATCGGGGCGGACGGAGGACAGTGCCCCTCCGTACCGGCCCACCGGGGTGCGGGCACCGCCGACCAGGAATGCTTCAGTCATGGGACTCCGTTCGGGACAGACGTCAGGCGTCAGGGGGATGTCGACCGAATTACCGACCGATCGTTCACCTACCAGTATTCCGCGTCACAGCAAGCGGGGCAAACACATGACACCGGCCCACCCCGACCCCTCAACCACATCTGGCGGTCGAATCATGACGCCGAACCCCCTGGGGAGGGGCCCTATGGGTCATGATTCGACCGCCAGTTGCCCGGGCGGGCGGCCCGTACCGGCTGGCCAGCGGGTCAGCGGGTCAGCGGGCCAACGGGTTAGCGGGCCAGCCGGTCACTGCCCGGGCCCGGGGCTGGGTCCGTCAGAGCCGGCCCGCCGGGGTGAAGTCGTGCGACCCGGCGAACTCGGGACGTGGCCGCGACGCCGCGTACGGCTCCTCGATGGTGTTCTCCACCGAGTTGAACACGATGAACACGTTGGAGCGCGGGTAGGGCGTGACGTTGCCGTTCGAGGCGTGCATGCAGTTCGAGTCGAACATCACGGCCCCTCCGGCCTGGCCTTCCAGCACGTCGATGCCGTACCGCTCGTAGAACGCCCGCAGGACCTCCTTGTCCGGCGTGCCGGCACCCTGCATGACCAGGGACTTCTTGTAGTTGTCCTCCGGGGTCGCCCCGTCGCAGGAGACGTACTCGCGGTGTGAGCCCGGCATGATCATCAGCGGGCCGTTGTACGAGTAGTTGTCGGTCATGGAGATCGAGATGCTCACCGCCCGCATCCGGGGCATCCCGTCCTCGGCGTGCCAGGTCTCGAAGTCCGAGTGCCACATGAACTCCTTGCCCTCGAACCCGGGCTTGAAGTTCACGCGCGACTGGTGGATGTAGACGTCCGAGCCCAGCAGCTGGCGGGCCCGGTCGACCACACGCGGATCGTTGGCGATCTTCTGGAAGACCGGGCTGATCTTGTGCACGTCGAAGACGGAGCGGACCTCCTGGCTCCGCGCCTCGATGATGCAGCGTTCGTCGGCACGCACCTCCGGGTCGTTCGAGAGCCGCTCGAGTTCCCGGTGGAACTCGGCGACCTCCTCGTCGCTGACCAGACGGTCGATCGTCAGGTACCCCTTGGCGTCGTAGCCGTCCAGGGTCGCCTGGTCCATCGGGCCGTCCTCGACGGCCCCCCAGACGACCTTGTCCTCGCGGGGCATGACCTGGACCTCACCATTGTTGCGGGTGGGGTAGGCGTCGATCCTGTGCTGCTTCTCTGCGATGGCAGTCATCCATCTCCTCCTATCCTGTGTGCTGTGCTGACAAGCGGGCCGGGACTATCATGCCCGGCACTCCCCTCACCCTCCCCGGCAACGGCGTTCCCCGCAACCCGGCGGTCGACGGTGGGCAAGGGACCCGGCCACGGGGCGAGGGACGACCGACGGCCAGGCGGTGACGCGGGCACGCCGGGGTCCGGGTGCCGGCGTCGCCGCCTGGCCGTCAGGGGCGCCCGTGGGCGCCGGTGGGGCGTGGATCAGGCCATGGCCTGGGTCTCCACGTTGGCCTTCGTCGGGACCTTGCGGTCCGAGCCCTCCTGGAACACGAGCTGGTACACGCCGTTGGCGTCGTGCGTCTCGCGGCCGGTGACCGGCGGGTTGAACACGCAGGCCATGCGCAGCTCGGTGGTCGCCCGCACGGTGTGCTTCTCGTGCCCGTCGAGCAGGTACATGGTGCCGTCCTTGAGCTCGTGCACCTCACCGGTCTCCTCGTTGGTGAGAGTGCCCTCGCCCTGCACGCAGTACACGGCCTCGATGTGGTTCGCGTAGTGGAACGTGGAGGTGGTGCCGGCGTAGATGACGGTGTCGTGGAAGGAGAAGCCGACGCCCTCCCCCGCGAGCACCATCCGGCGGGAGCGCCAGGTCTCTGACTGGATGTCGCGCTCGGTGTCGTTCAGGTCGTTCAGGTTGGTCACCAGCATGCGTGGTTCCTTTCGTGGAAGTCGCGTGGAAGTCGGTCAGGACCTTGAGGTCCCAGGAGATCGGTCGAGCCGGGACGGCCGCGTCGGCGGCCGTCCCGGGCGGGGCTCAGACGCCGGCCAGGTCGCGGGCACCGGCCCGGTAGTCGACCTCGGTACCGGTCACGGTCGCCACGGCCTCGGCGATGATGCCCAGGCCGCGCTCGAGGTCGGCCCGCGGGATGGTCAGCGGCGGCATCACCTT
>DATBUG010000558.1:0-1983 GCA_036516315.1 Citricoccus sp. | reverse complement strand
GACCGAGGTCGCGTACAACCCCACGGTCGGGTCCACGCCGGCGATCAGTGAGAACGCGATGGCCTCCGGGATGAGTGCGAGGGCCACCACCAGCCCGGCGAGCACCTCCGTCTTCAGCCATCCCGGCCGCTTGAGGGTCCGTAGCACGGACATGCGTTCCTCCGGGGTGACGCCGGAGGACTCCAGGGCCAGGTTCTGGCCGACCTCGGGATGGTTCGGGGACGTGGGCATGACAGGCCTCGGTGCATTCTGGGGCGGGATCGACGCTCCTCACCCTAGCGGGGCCCACCCCGTCCCCCGGCTCCTAGACTGGGCGCATGAGCGAGCAGCCCGAGAACGCAGCAGGCCGGACCAACCCGGAGACGGGGCTGCCGGTGTCGGCGCCCCAGGCCGCCTGGCCGGAACCGGTGGACACCGGCCCGAGGCAGGTCAGCTACCGCATCACCGTGAACGCCCCGGCCGCCGAGCTGTGGGCCCTGCTGGCCAACCCCCACCGGCACCACGAGGTGGACGGGTCCCAGACCGTCCAGTTCACCAAGACCGGTCCCACCCGGCTCGCGGTGGGTGACGTGTTCACCGTGGCGATGCGCAAGTTCGGCGTGCCCTACACCATGACGCTCGTGACCACCGCGTCGGACGAGGACCGCGTGATCGAGTGGAAGCACCCGGGCGGGCACCGCTGGCGCTGGCAGTTCGAGGACCAGGGCGACGGCACGACCGTGGTCACCGAGACCTTCGACTACTCGTGGACCCGTCCGCTGGTGGCCCGGGGCTACGAGCTGAGCCGGCGCCCCGGTGACAACGCCAACGGCATCCGCTCGTCCCTGACCCGCCTCGCGGGCCGGTACCTGTAGGCGCCCGTGCAGCCCTCCCCCGATGCCCCGCAGTCCCGGCCCGACGCCGGCGGGCTGTTCCGTGCCCGTTCCGATGACGGCACGGCCGTCGTCGTCCAGCTCCTCGGCTCCGGGTCCGGGGCGCCGCTGATCGCGCTGCCCGGTGGGCCCTGCCGCTCGCCGGAGTACCTGGAGGACCTGGCCGGACTGGCCGGTGTCCGCCCCCTGGCCGTGCTGCACCCACGGGGGACGCCCGCCACCGGAACGCTGTCCCGGGGCTGGTGGACGGACGCCGCGGACGTGGTGGCCGCCGCCGACGCCCTGGGACTGGAGCGCGCGGACGTGCTCGCCCACTCGGCCGGCGCCCAGCTCGCCCTGGCCGCGGCCGCCCGGTTCCCGGACCGGGTGCGCACCCTGGCACTCGTCACCCCCGCCCTCGGCTGGCTGACGGGCACCGAGCACGACGGCGCCGCGATCGCGGCCCGGCGCACCGAACCGGTGATCGCCCGGGCCATGGCCTCGATGTCCGGCCCCGCGCCCGAGGACGAGGCGCAGTTCCAGGCCGAGTCACCGCTGCAGCGGCCCGCCGGCTACGCACGGTGGACCCGCCGCGAGCAGGAGCACTCCCCACTGGGGTCCACCTCCATGGCGGCTCAGGCGGCCTGGTCCCGCGGCATTCCGAAGGACGCCGCGGACCGCGTCCTGGCCGCTGGCCTGCCCCCGACGCTCGTGGTCGGCGGGACGGAGGACATCCTCGTCGGCGACGGCCCCGTCCGGGCGGGAGCCCGCGCCCTCGGTGCCCGCCTCGAGATGCTCGAGGACTGCGGGCACTACCCCTGGGTCGAGCAACCGGCGCCCTTCCGCGCCCTCCTCGACGACTGGGTGAGCCGGTAGGGACCTCCGCACGTCCCTGCCCCGGCGTCCACGGCTGGGCCTCGGCACGAGGACGGGCCCCGGCGGATCCGCCGGGGCCCGTCCTCGTACCGGCAGGGCTCAGGCCACTCAGTCAGCCTCGTAGTCGATGACCACGCGGCCGGAGATCTTGCCGTGGTGCATCTCGTCGAAGACGGCGTTCACGTCCGCGAGCGGACGCTTCGTGTACGTGGGGTGGATCAGGCCCCGCGCATAGAAGTCCAGCGCCTCGACCATG
>DATBUG010000557.1:0-3698 GCA_036516315.1 Citricoccus sp. | reverse complement strand
CCGCGCGGGGACGGCGCCGTGGGCATCCTGGCCGGCGAGGCCGACCTGTCGGCTCCAGCGGGCGGGGTCACCATCGCCCTCGGACCCCCCGTGCCGTTGGCGGAGCTGCAGTCCTCCTTCGAGGGCGCCACGCGGGTCCTGGAGGCCGCCCGGCGCCTGGGCTGGCAGGGCGCGGTCGACGCCGAGCGGCTGTCCTGGCGGATGGGCATCCTCACCAGCCCGGAGACCACCGACCTGCTGCGCGCCCGGCACGTGGCCCCGGTCCTGGCGGAGGGCGCGTTCGGCGAGCTCGTGCTGGAGGCGCTCGAGGCCTACCTGGGCCACGGCATGCGCATCCCGGCCGCGGCGGCCTCCATCCCGGTCCACGTCAACACCCTGCGCTACCGGCTCAAGCGCTACCAGGACCTGACGGGCGCGGACCTGAACGAGCTGGAGACCCTCATCGAGGCCTCCTGGGCTCTGGCCGTGCACCGGGGGGACTCCATCCGCCCCGGGACCGCCTCGGAGCGCGCCCGGGAGTAGTTGTAGCCAGCTACGAAATGCCGCGTGAACTGTTGAAGACGCCTACGTAGCGCCGGTCACGGTGCCGGGCCCATGCTGGTGCATGTCGTCATCACGCTCCCGTGATCCACGTCACTGTCCACTGGTTCCGTGCACCGGCCGTACCGCCCCGATCGGGCGCGGCGGCCGCCCGTCCGAGAGGTTGACCCTATGATCCTGGGGATCCTTGGCATCATCCTGTCCCTGGCCCTGCTCATCACCCTGGCCTACCGCGGCATGCCCGTCATCATCGCCGCGCCGATCGCCTCGGTCGTGGCCCTGGTCTTCTCGGGGGCGCCCATCCTGGCGTCGTACACCGAGATCTTCATGCCTGCGCTCGGCAACTTCGTGATGAACTACTTCCCGGTCTTCCTGCTGGGGGCCATCTTCGGACTGCTGATGACCGCCACCGGGTACGCCGAGTCGATCGCCCGGTCCGTCACCCGGGTGATCGGCGCCCGCAGCGCACTGCTGGCCACCGTGGTCACCTCGGCGCTGATGACCTACGGCGGCATCAGCCTGTTCGTGGTGGCCTTCGTGATGTTCCCGCTGGCCCGCGAGCTGTTCCGCATGGCGGACATCCCCAAGCGCCTGATCCCGGGCACCATCGCCCTGGGCATCTTCACCTTCACCATGACCGCGCTGCCGGGCTCGCCCCAGGTGCAGAACCTCATCCCGGGTCAGTTCTTCGGCACGGACGGCTTCGCCGCACCGGGTGTCGGCATCATCGGCACCCTGATGATCCTGGGCCTGGGCCTGCTCTGGCTCGAGTACCGGCGCCGGTCCCTGATGGCCCAGGGCGAGCACTTCGCGGACACCCAGGACGCGATCGACCGTGAGCACGGCGTCCCCGCCGCCCGCGCCGGGGCCGGTGCCGCCTCCCGCCCGAAGGGCGTCGGCCCGGGCGCCGCGGCCGTCGCCGAGGAAGCCGCCCCGAAGGACTCCGCGGTGTCCGTGGAGGACAACCCGGACGCCCAGCCCACCTCCGCGGCGCTGCTGACCCCGCCCAACGCGGTGGTGCCGTTCCTGCCGCTGCTGATGGTGATCGCCGTCAACTTCGCCTGCACGCTGCTGGTGTTCCCCGCGCTGGACTGGAGCCACCTGGGCGAGGAGAAGTTCGGTGGGGTGACCCTGGAGGCCCGGGCCGGGATCTGGGCCGTGACCGTGGGCCTGACCGCCGCGGTGCTGCTGATCATCGCCCTGAACCTGCGCCACCTGGCCGCCCTGAAGAAGGGGTTCTACGACGGGGCCAAGGGCGCCATGCTGCCGATCTTCTCCACCGCCTCCGAGGTCGGCTACGGCGCCGTGGTCGCCTCCGTGGCCGCCTTCGCCGTGATCCGCGACTCCGTGTTCGGCATCGGCGGCAACGCCCTGGTCACCTCCGTGGTGTCCACCTCCGTCACGGCCGCCATCACCGGCTCCTCCTCCGGCGGCATGACGATCGCCCTGAACGCCTTCGGCGAGCAACTGCGCGGCATGGCCATGGACCAGGGCGTCAGCCTCGAGGCCATGCACCGCCTGACCGCCATGGCCGCCGGCGGACTGGACACCCTCCCGCATTCCGGCGCCGTGGTGACCCTGCTGATCGTCTGCGGCATGAGCCACCGTCAGTCCTACAAGGACATCGGCATGGTGACCCTCGTGATCCCCGTGGTCACCGTGGCGGTGCTGACCACCGTCGTGTCCCTCACCGGCGCCTTCTGACCGACCGCCGTACCCCTGGGACATCTAGTGGCGTACGTCATAACCTGAGACCATATTCATGTAGATGTTCGGGCCCCGGCCCGGAGAGGAGAACCCATGACCACCACACCGTCGTCCCCGTCCCCGCAGGATGCCGTCATCGTCGGAGGGGCCCGCACCCCCTTCACCCGGCTGCTCTCGCAGCAGGCGTCCCTGACGGCCGTGGACCTCGGTGCCCACGCTATCCGCCACGCCCTGGAACGCTCCGGGGTGGCCGCCGCGGACGTGGACAGCGTCATCATGGGCCAGGTGGTGCAGGCGGGCCAGGGCCAGAACCCTGCCCGTCAGTCCTCGCTGGCCGCCGGGATCGGCTGGGACGTTCCCGCCACCACCGTGAACAAGGTCTGCCTGTCCGGGCTGACGGCCATCATCGACGCCTCCCGGCTGATCCGCCTCGGTGAGGCGGAGGTCGTCGTCGCCGGCGGCCAAGAGTCCATGACCAACGCCCCGCACCTGCTGATGGGCGGCCGCAAGGGATACAAGTACGGCCCGACGACGGTCCTGGACTCGGTCGCCTACGACGGCCTCACCGACGCCCTCACGAAGGAGGCGATGGGCGAGCTCACCGAGACCGGCAACGCCGAGCGCTCGATCGGCCGGGCCTCCCAGGACGAGGCCGCGGCGGCCTCGCACCAGCGGGCCGCCCGCGCCCAGGCCGAGGGCGTGCTGGACGCCGAGATCGCACCCGTGGAGATCCCGCAGCGCAAGGGCGATCCCGTCGTCGTCTCCCAGGACGAGGGGGTGCGGCCGGACACCACGGCCGAGTCGCTGGGGGCGCTGAAGCCGGCCTTCGCCGCGGACGGGACCATCACCGCCGGCAACTCCTCGCCGCTGTCCGACGGTGCCGCCGCCGTCGTGGTGACCTCCCGTGCGTACGCCGAGGCCCAGGGCCTGCAGGTGCTGGCGACCATCGGCTCCCCGGGCCAGATCGCGGGCCCGGACGACTCCTCCCTGCACGACAAGCCCGCCGACGCCGTCTCCGCCGCCCTGGCCAAGGCCGGCTGGCGCGCGGAGGACCTGGACTTCCTCGAGATCAACGAGGCCTTCGGCTCGATCATCGTGCACTCGCTGGCCAAGCTCGGCTACCCCCTGGAGCAGACCAACATCCACGGCGGCGCCATCGCCCTGGGCCACCCGATCGGTGCCTCCGGGGCGCGCCTGGCCCTCACCGCGGCCCTCGAACTCTCCCGCCGGGGCTCCGGGCGCGCCGCCGTCGCCCTGTGCGGAGGCGGCGGCCAGGGCGAGGCCCTGCTGCTGAGCCGCTGAGCCCGCGCGACCAACCACCCCCGCCCGACGACCGTCCCACAGGAAGGCAGTCCGACCATGACCGACCAGACCCCGCCCCCAGCCGCCCCGGAGCCGGACCGGGCCCGCTCGGTGATCGCGGCCGACGCGCTCGCCGGCCGCCGTGCCCT
>DATBUG010000556.1:0-1890 GCA_036516315.1 Citricoccus sp. | reverse complement strand
ACCCTGCCGTTCCACGTGCGCCCGCCGACCCGTTCGCGCGCCTCGAGGACGGCCACGCTGCGGCCGGCGCGCTGCAGGGTGCGGGCCGCCATCAGGCCGGCCGGGCCGGCGCCGATCACCACGACGTCGCGCTCGATCGTCGGGACGGAACCCGCACCGCCGCCGGCGTCCGTGGAACCGGGGGACAGGGTGATGGGGGTGGTGCTCATGTCAGGCTCCCAGTAAATGAATGGCATTCGTTTTGTGACACCGTACACCCGGCCCCGAGGGGCGGCAAGAGGTCGGGGGTCACCGGATGGGGCACATCTAGGCCACGCACGGCAGTAGCCAGGCGGTCGGATGTAGTTCGTAGACTGTGGGGACACCGCGCCCGACCGGGCGCCGAACGCGATGACCAGGGAGCTGACATGGCAGGATCCGCGCGCCAGGCCGGGCGTCCCGTGACCCCCGTGCTGAGCCGGGACCGGATCGCCCAGGCGGCCCTGGAGCTCGTGACGGCCCGCGGGGCGGACAAGCTGACGATGGCCGCCCTGGCCCGGCACCTCGGCGTGGCCGCCTCCGCGCTGTACAACCACATCGGCGGCAAGGCGCACCTGACCGCCCTTCTCCAGGACGCGGTGATGGGCCGGGTGGACGTCAGCGCCCTGGACGCGCTCGTGGCGGGGAAGGGCACCCTCGAGGCCGCGCTCGCCGCCTGGGCCCGCTCCTACCGGGACACCTTCGCCGCCCACCCCACGCTGATCCCGCTCATCGCGACGCTGCCGATCTCCGGGGCCCCGGCGACCCGGCGGATGTACGACGCCCTGGCCGGGGCCCTGTGCCACGCCGGCGTGCCCGAGCCGCAGGTGGTGCCGGTCATCATCGCCTTCGAGTCGTTCCTCTTCGGCTCGGCCATGGACGTGCACGCCCCGGCCTCGATCTTCACCTCGCAACCCGGTGAGGCGGACGCCCCGCGGTTCCAGCGCTCCGTCGAGGCCTTCACCGCGTCCTTGTCCGTGCCCGAGGGCACCCCGGAGGCGGAGGACCGCAACCCTTACGCCGAGGCCCCCTTCGACCTGGGGCTCACGGCGCTGATCCGCTCCACCCTGCAACTGGTGCGCTGACAGGTGGTGCGCTGACCGGCGCCCGTCAGGAGTCGAAGCCCATGCCGAGCGCCTGGGTGACGCGCAGCCACAGCCCCTTGCGGCCGCCGTTGCGGTCCGCCCGGGCCATCTCCCGCTTGGTCAGCTCGATCCCGGCCCAGGCGACCGGGTCCGGGGGGAACGGCAGCGGCTTGCGCCGCACCAGCTGCAACCGGGTCAACTCCGTGGACTCGCCGGCGAGCAGGTCCAGCATCACCTCGGCGGCGAACCTGCTCGCCCCGACGCCCAGGCCGGTGAATCCCGCCGCCCGCACGGTCCGGCCGCCGTGGGCGGTGTCGAAGAAGGGGAAGAACCGGGAGCAGGTGTCGATCGCCCCGCCCCACTGGTGAGTGAAGCGGATGCCCTCCAGCTGGGGGAAGGTGGCCAGGAAGTGGGCCGCGAGACGGCGGAACGTCTCCGGCCGGTGGTCGTACTCCGGGGCCACCTTCCGGCCGTAGTGGTAGACGGCGTCATACCCGCCGAACAGGATCCGCGGGCGGCCCGTGGCCCGGTCATCGGTGAGGCGGTAGTAGTGGAAGCGCGACTCCGGGTCGTCCAGGCCCATCCGCCGGTGCCAGCCGATGGACTCGGCCTGGGCGGGCGTGAGCGGCTCGGTCATCAGCGCGTAGTCGTACACCGGCACGGTGTACAGGCCCGTGCCGGGCAGCAGGGACCGGAACGCGTTGGTGCCCAGGGCGACCGACCGGGCCGTGACCACGGCCTGCGCACCCTGGTCCGGGGCGGCGCGGTGGCCGCCGTCGTAGGTCTC
>DATBUG010000555.1:0-2089 GCA_036516315.1 Citricoccus sp. | reverse complement strand
AAAACGGGCCGGGCCCGGTGGAGATCCACCGGGCCCGGCCCGTTCGGCGTTCCAGGACGGCCGGCGTCGGAAGGGACGACGCCGGCCCGGCCGGTTCAGGCGGCCAGCCAGAGGTCCGGGCCGAACACCTCGTAGTGGATGTCCGTGGCCGGGATGCCGGCGGCGATCGCCTGCGAGCGCACCGAGCGCATGAAGGGCAGGGGACCGCACAGGTAGACCTTGGCGTTGGCGGGCAGTTCCACGGTGGCCAGGTCCATGAAGCCGGGCCGGGGGCGCAGGTCGGCGCTGGCGCCCTCGGCGTCCTCCAGCCAGACGGTGAGGTCGGCGTTCGGCAGGGAGTCGACGGACTCGCGCATCTGGTCCCGCAGCGCCCAGTCGGCCTCCGTGCGCTCGGCGTGCAGCACCACCACCTGGCGGTCGGAGGCCTCGGCGGCCAGGGTCTGCAGCACCGAGGCGCTCGGCGTGCAGCCGATGCCCGCGGTGGCCAGCACGATCGGCGCGTCCGAGGCATCCAGCTCGATGTCCCCGTACGGGTTGGACAGCTCGACGACGTCCCCCACCCGGACCTGCTGGTGCAGGAACGGTGAGACCTCGCCGCCCTCGTCCAGCTTGGTGGTGAACACGCGCGTGGTGGCCGAGGTGGCGTCCTCGGACAGGGAGTACTGGCGGCACTGGCGCAGCCCGTCGGCCAGGCGCACCCGCACGGAGACGTACTGTCCGGGGCGGGCGAGGGTGACCGGGGTGGCGTCGGCCGGCTCCAGCCGGAAGGTCACGCTGCCGCGGCCGGCCGGCTCCTTGGCGACCACGCGCCACGGGGACCAGGGCTGGTCATTGGCCTGCTGGGCGTAGAGGCCCTTCTCGATCTTGATCAGCGCGTCGGCCATCAGCCAGTACACCTCGGTCCAGGCCGCGGCGACCTCCTCGGTGACGGCCTCGCCGAGCACCTCGGGGATCGCGGCGAACAGGTGCTCGTAGACGATCGGGTACTGCTCCTCGGCGATGCCCAGGGACGCGTGCTTGTGGGCGATACGGGACAGGACCTTCTCCGGCAGCGTGTCCGGGTGCTCGAGCAGGTGCGAGGCGAAGGCCGCGATGGAGCCGGCCAGGGCCTTCTGCTGGGTGCCGTTGCGCTGGTTGGCGCGGCTGAAGGTGCCGTCGAGCAGCTCGGGGCGCGCGGCGAACATGCGGGCGTAGAACGCGGGGGTGATCTCGTCCAGGTGTGCTCCCACCACGGGGAGCGTGGCCTCGATGACGGGGCGGGCGGTGTCCGAGAGCATGTCGACTCCTTCGTCGAAGATACTTGCATTCCTTATGCAAGATTGACAGTCAGAGTTCTACACCCTGTAGAAGTCGGCGTCAAAACGGACGCGTCACATCAGGACGCGCAGAAGGAAGGGGTCAGCGGACCGCGGGGGCGGGCAGCAGGACGGGGGCCCGGGAACCGGTCAGCGAGGCGACGGTGATGCCGTCCAGTTCGGCATAGAAGGCCTCCCGGGCACGGGCCAGGGCGGAACGCAGCCGGCAGCCCTCCAACAGGGGGCACGGCGTGCCGCCGTCGGTCACGGCGCCGGTGCAGTCCACCATGTCCGGCTGGGTGTCGAGGTCGCGCAGCAGATGGCCCACGGACAGCTCGAGGCCGACCGGGGTGATGCGGGCGCCTCCGTGCCGGCCGCGGGACACCTCGAGGGCACCGCGCCGCTTGAGCTCGAGCACCGCCTTGCTGACGTGGTTGTAGGGGATGCCGACGGCGTCGGCGATCTCCCGGCCCGTCATCTGCCGCTCCGGCTGGGCTCCGAGGAGCATGAGGGTGCGCAGGCAGACGTCACCGAACGCGTTGAGCTTCACCCCTCCATTGTCCCAGACGCAGCGCCAGGCCCGGTGCCGTGCCCCGGGCCTTCCGGACCGCTCCACAGCGTCCGGCCGGACCGTCCGCCGTCCACTGTCACCGGACGGTCCGCTACGGCGTCCGTGCCGGCTGGAATACTGGGCCCATGGTGGACACAGAGCACGCATTGGACGGCGCCGGGGTACCGCACGCAGCCGCCCCTGCCCATGAGCAGGGCCTGAAGGAGGAGGCGCTGGAGATCCT
>DATBUG010000554.1:0-2105 GCA_036516315.1 Citricoccus sp. | reverse complement strand
CCGGGGCGGACCCGGCGCGGTTCAGGCCTCCTGCGCCTCGTGGGCCAGGTAGGCCAGGTGGGCGGCCATGGTCATCGCCGCGACGTCGCGCACCTTCCCGGTCACGTCCGGGTACACGGTGGTCGCCAGCCGCCCGGCCAGGGCGTCGAAGGCGGCCCGCTGCGGGTCCTCGCCCACGCCCCGGCCGGAGGAGCCCGGCGCCAGTCCCGCCCCGGGGCCGGCGCGCAACACCTCCACATCCTTGGTCTCCAGCCGGGACACGAGCTCGCGGACCTGGTCCAAGCGGGCCTGCCGGTGCTCGCGGTACTGGGCGCCGACCTGGGCGATCGAGGGCAGGGCCGGACCGTGGGCGGGCAGGACGGTCGCGTCACCCTGGGCGATGAGCAGCTCGAGGCTGCGGAGGTAGTCGGCGAGCGTGCCATCCGGATGGTCGATCATCGTCGTGCCCCGGCCGAGCACGGTGTCACCGGTCAGGACCGAGCCGGCGGCGCCGTCGTCGGGCAGGGCGAAGGAATAGGAGTCCGAGGTGTGGCCCGGGGTGTGCCAGGCGGTGATCACGACGCCGGCGGCCGGGATGCGCTCTCCCGGGGCCAGCGGCTCGGCCCCGCGCGACCACGCGGGGGACCCGCCGCGGACCGGGGCGCCGGTCCGCTCCGCGAAGAGCCCGACCGCCCCGGTGTGGTCCTCGTGGTGGTGCGTCACCAGGATCAGCTCCACCCGGCGCCCGCCAGCCGCCTCGAGCACGCGGTCCAGGTGGGCCTCGGCGCCGGCCCCGGGGCCCGGATCGACGATCACCACGGAGTCCGCCTCCGGGGCGCCGACCAGTTAGGTGTTCGTTCCCTCCAGGGTCATGCCGGAGGGGTTCTCGGCGAGGACGACGGTGGTCAGGTGGGTGTCCGGGAGGGGAGAGGCCATAGGCTCAGTGTATGGACCAGTCACAGGACCACCAGAGCCAGCACGGGGACCAGGACGGACGCCAGGGCAGCTATGTCATGCCGGGCCAGGAGTTCACCCGGGACACGAACTACATCCAGGACCGGATCGTCGCCGACCCGGCCGCCATCACGGCCGCCGCACGCGTCGAGACGGACAAGGTGGGGCACGTCACCGGCGGGCTGACCGAGGGCGCCCAGGCCTGGCCCGTGGAGGCCGGCCGGTACCGGCTCGTCGCGGCGCGCGCCTGCCCCTGGGCGAACCGGACGATCATCGTCCGGCGGCTGCTCGGGCTCGAGGACGCCATCTCCCTGGGCACGCCCGGCCCCACCCACGACGAGCGGTCCTGGACCTTCGACCTGGACCCGGACGGCCGGGACCCGGTGCTGGGCACCGAGCGGCTGCAGGAGAACTACTTCAGGCGCTTCCCGGACTACCCGCGGGGCATCACCGTGCCGGCGATCGTGGACATCCCGACCGGCGCGGTGGTCACCAACGACTACCCGCAGATCACGCTCGACTTCTCCACGCAGTGGACCGCGCACCACCGCCCGGGGGCGCCGGACCTGCTGCCGGAGGACCGGCTCGAGGAGATGCACGAGGTCATCACCCGGATCTTCACCGAGGTCAACAACGGCGTCTACCGGTGCGGCTTCGCGGGGTCCCAAAAGGCCTACGACTCCGCCTACGACCGCCTGTGGACGGCGCTGGACTGGCTCGAGGAGCGGTTGAGCACCCGCCGTTACCTGATGGGGGAGACCATCACGGAGGCGGACGTGCGCTTGTTCACCACCCTGGTGCGGTTCGATCCGGTCTATCACGGCCACTTCAAGTGCAACCGCAGCACGCTCGAGAAAATGCCGGCGCTGTGGGGGTACGCCCGGGACCTGTTCCAGACCCCCGGCTTCGGGGACACGGTCGACTTCGTGCAGATCAAGCGCCATTACTACGAGGTGCACCGGGACATCAATCCCACCGGGATCGTGCCGCAGGGCCCGGATCTGTCCGGATGGCTCAGCGAACACCGGCGTGAGGAGCTCGGCGGGTCCCCGTTCGGGGACGGCACGGCCCCCGGCCCCGTGCGGGAGGACGAGCGCGTCACGGCCGGCCACAACCCGCTGTACCCGGCCTGAGGAGCGGTTCGAGGTGCCCGGATTGAAGCGCCGCCTGCC
>DATBUG010000553.1:0-2419 GCA_036516315.1 Citricoccus sp. | reverse complement strand
CCCGACGGCGACCTCGTCCTCCCAGCGGGTGGCGGTGGCGACGTTGGAGCACAGCAGGATCAGGTCCATGCCCATGCGCCGCATCAGCTGGAACTTGGCCTCCAGGCGGCGCAAGTTGGCGGCGAAGACGTCGTCCTCGACGCCCTCGAGGTCCCGGAAGGGCTGGTACAGGTCCAGGGTGAGGCCCAGTTCCTGGGCCAGGTCCGCGACCTGCTCGGGGGACAGCGGAGAGGCGACCAGGTCCGGTTCGAACACCTCGATGCCGTCGAAGCCGGCCTGGGCCGCGCCGCGCATCTTCTCCTCGAGGGTTCCGGACAGGCAGACGGTCGCGATGGAGGTCCTCACGCGGCCCACTCTACGCACCCCGCCCCGCGCCCTGGGCGTCCACCAGCTCCAGGAAGTGCCGGCGCATGCGCCCGGCGTCGGCCGGGCGACCGGTCACCAGCCCGAAGGCGTCCACCGCCTGGCCCACCGCCATGGTGCCACCATCCACCACCGCGCACCCGCGCTGCCGGGCCGCCGTGACGAGCTCGGTCTCGACCGGCAGGTAGACCACGTCCGAGACCCACATCCCGGTCCGCAGCCACTGCGCCTCGACGGGCGTGCCCGGGTGCAGGTGCATGCCCACCGGCGTGCAGTGCGCGAACCCCGTGGCATCGGCCAGTGCCTGTTCCAGGTCGCCGTGGGGCCGGGCGGTGACCTCCTGCTGCGGGAACTGGCGCTGCAGGGCCTCCGCCCGGGCCCGTGCCCGCTCGGCATCCAGGTCGATCAGCGTCAGCCGCTGCGCCCCGGCCCGCAGCAGGGCGTAGGCCACCGCCGAGCCGGCACCGCCCACGCCCAGTTGGACCACCGAGGTCAGGTCCGCGTCCGGCAGCGTGGCGTGCAGGCCCGTGATGTACCCGGAGTAGTCGGTGTTGTACCCCACCGAACGCCCCCCGGTGAACACCACGGTGTTCACCGCCCCCAGGTTCAGCGCGTCCTGGTCCACCTCGTCCAGGTGCGCCATGATCGTCTGCTTGAACGGGTGGGTGATGTTGAAGGCGTTGAAGCCCAACCGGCGCCCGTACTCCAGGAGCCTGGGGGCCTCGTCCTGGGCCGCGTCCCCGGTGAGGCCCAGGGCCGCCACGTCCACCGGACGGTACAGGTAGTGCAGTCCCTGCTCGCGGCCCTCCTTCTCGTGCATCGGTGGGGTCAGCGAGGCGGTGATCCCGTCGCCGATCAGCCCGACGAGATAGGACTCTGCGGGTGTGCTCATTCGGTGTCCTTCGCGGTGGTGTGGTGAGTGGCTGGTGTGGTGGGTGGCGTGCTGGGTGATGGGCGGGGCGGCCGGGACGTCGACCGGGCGTACCGGTGCGTCAGCGCGGCGGCAGCCGCAGCGCCAGCTGGTGGGCCGCCTCGCGGAGCGCGGGCAGGTGCGCCGTGAGTCCCTCGAGATCCCGGCGGAACAGCGGCGCGGCGAGGGCCACGACGGCGATCAGGCCCCCCGCCGGGTCCTGGACCGGGACCGCGATGGCCGCCATGCCGGCGTCGTTCTCCTCGGACTGCGCGGCCCAGCCCTGGTCGCGGAACCGGTCGATCTGCCGGGACAGTTCGGCCCGGTCGGTGATCGAGTGCTCGGTGCGCGGGGTGAGGTCCAGGGACTCCACCAGCTGGCGGCGGGTCGGTTCGTCCGTGAAGGCCAGCAGCGCCTTGCCCACCGCGCTGGTGTGCAGGGGGCTGTGGTCACCGGGGTCCGTGGTGATGCGGTACTGCGGCCCGTCCACGGTGTGCACCGTCAGGGCCCGCCCGCGGTCCAGCACGGACAGGATCGAGCTCTCTCCCGTGGTGGCCGTCAGCTGCTCGAGCACCGTGGCCGCCGTGGCCGTGAACCCACGCCGGTGAGCGACCTGCGCCCCGAGCTGGAAGACGGGCAGTCCCAGGCTGTAACGCCTGGAGTGGGGGTCGTAGGCGAGGAAGTCGGTCTCGGTCAGGGTCGTGAGCAACCGGTGCACGGTACTGAAGGGATAGTCCACCCGCTGGGCGATCTGCGCGGCGGTCCCGCCCTCGGGGAACTCGCCGGCCACGGTGAGCAGCTGCAGGGCCTTGCCGACCGTGCCGGTCTGGGGTGTCGCCATGCGCGCCTCCTTGACACTCGCTGTGAGGTGGGCCATTCTCGAATTCCTAACATACAGGAGTTGCTCTCATTATTCGAGAATGATGTGCCGCGGAGCGATCACGGTCCAGTGGCCACTCCTGCCGACTTCCGCAGCCTGATCCAAGGACCCCGACATGAGCCATCTACCCCCGGACGCCGCGCCGCACGGCGTCGCCCACGTCAAGACCCCCAGGAAGGCGGCGCTGGCCAGTTGGATCGGCTCGGCGCTGGAGTACTACGACTTCGCCGTCTACGGCACGGCGGCGGCCCTGGTGCTCAACCACC
>DATBUG010000552.1:0-9807 GCA_036516315.1 Citricoccus sp. | reverse complement strand
CGGACCGGCACTACGCGCCCGCGGGTGCGTGTGATGGGATGGGGCCATGGACTCCTCCGCGACGCCACGCCAGCCCGCCGCCGGTCCCGCGGCCCGACCCCCGGCCCACCCCGTCGACTGGGACATGGCCGCCTCCACGGCGGCCCGCCTGTGCGCTGCGGGCCCGCGGTTCACCCGTCACCAGGCCGAACGCGAGGCCGAGGGGCTGCGCCGGGCCGCCGATGCCGCCGTCGGGCACGTGCACCGGCTCACCGGGCTCGACGCCGCCCGTGACCTGCGTGATTCCGAGGTCCTCGTGGTGGACCGTCCCACGTGGACCCGGGCCAACACGCAGGCCTTCGCCACCCTCCTGGGGCCGGCCTTCGACCACGTCCGGACCGCCCGCCCGGAGGAGTACGCCCGGGCCACCAGCGGCTTCGGCCCCACCGCGACCGGCATGGAGGCCGGGACCGTGCTGGCGTTCCTGTCCTCCAAGGTGCTCGGGCAGTACGAACCGTTCTGCGCCCTGCCCGGGGCGGACGGGACCGCCCCCGGTCCGCAGGGTGGCCGGCTGCTGCTCGTGGCCCCCAACATCGCCGAGGTCCGGGTGGAGCTCAACGTGGACCCGGAGGACTTCCGGCTCTGGGTCTGCCTGCACGAACAGACCCACCGGGTGCAGTTCGCCGCCGCGCCGTGGCTGCGGCAGCACCTGCAGGCGAACATCATGGACCTGGTCTCCGGGATGTTCGACAAGGTCGATACCCTCCCCGAACGGCTGGCGGCGGGCGTCCGCGCCCTGGTCCGGGGCCCGGAGGCCGACGCGCGGTCCGAGGCCGAGGGGGAGGGGTCCACGGACCTGGGCACGGACTCGCACCCGGCGTCCCTGGGGCTGCTGGAGCTGATCCAGGACCCGGAGGACAAGGAACGCCTGGCCCGGCTCACCGCCGTGATGTCCCTGCTCGAGGGGCACGCCAACGTCATCATGGACGCCATCGACTCCTCCGTGGTGCCCACGGTCAAGACCATCCGCCAGCGCTTCGACCACCGCGCTGCGACCCGGTCCTCCCTGGACCGGTGGATCCGCCGCCTCATGGGCATGGACGCCAAGATGCGCCAGTACCGGGACGGCCAGCGGTTCGTGAAGCACGCGGTCCAGGAACTGGGCATGGACGGCTTCAACGTGGTCTGGCAGTCCGCGGACCACCTCCCCTCGGAACGGGAACTGCACCAGCCCGAGCGCTGGGTCGAGCGGATCAGGGGCCTGGACTGACCGGCACGCCCGGCACGCCCGGCACGCCCGGCACGCCGGCACCGGGTGACGCCATGGATCCCGGGCCCGGAGGCCTGCCGGATGGCCCGGACGTCTGGCCGCCCCGGACCCGGTGGCCCGAACCGCTGCACCGCGCGGTGGCGGCGGTACGGGACGCCGTCCTGGAGCGGGCGCGTCCGCTCGTGGCGCTCTCCGGCGGGGCGGACTCCCTCGCCCTCGCCGTCGCCACCGCTGAGGTGCTGCGCACCGGCAGCGCCCGGACGCCTGTCCTGGACGGTGCCGGCGCCGTCGTCGTGGACCACGGCCTGCAACCCGGTTCCGCCGCCGTGGCCGAGCGTGCGGCGGGGATCGCCCGCCGGCTGGGACTGGACCCCGTGACGGTCGAGCACGTGGACGTCCTCGGCACCGGTGCGGGTCCGGAGGCCGACGCGCGCACGGCCCGGTACGCCGCCCTGCGGGCCGCCGCCCACCGGGCGGGGTCACAGGCCGTGCTGCTGGCCCACACGCGGGACGACCAGGCCGAGCAGGTCCTGCTCGGCCTGGCCCGCGGATCCGGGACCCGGTCCCTGGCGGGGATGCCCGCCCGCCGCGGGCTGCTGGTCCGCCCGCTGCTGGAGTTGGACCGCCGGGACACCGAGGCCATCTGCCGCTGGGCGGGCATCCGGTGGTGGGAGGACCCGGCGAACGCCGACCCGGCGTTCCTGCGCTCGCGGGTGCGGACCCGGGTGATGCCCCTGTTGGAGGACCCGGACCAGGGTCTCGGTCCCGGTCTCGCCGCGGCCCTGGCCCGCAGCGCGCAGATCGCCGCGGAGGACGCCGAGGCCCTCGACCAGTGGAGCCGCGCCGAGTACGGCCGCCTCGCGTCCCGGGCCGGCGAGGGCGCGCCGGAGGGACGGATCGGTCTGCCGCTGGAGCCGCTGGCCGCGCTCCCGGCCGCCATTCGGCGGCGGGTGATCGGCCTGGCCGTGGTGGACGCCGGGGGAGAACGACCCAGTCGGGAACGGGTCCTGGCCGTGGACCGGCTGGTCGCCACGCGGTCCACCGGCGGCGGCTCGGCCGGCCCGGTGCAGTTGCCGGGCGGGGTCACCGCGCGGCGTGCGCGGCAGGCCGGGTGTGCGAGACTAATCCTTGACGCTGGCCGGTAGCCACCGCCGCCGCACGGGGCGGCCCGTCCGCCGCGTCCGATCCGAAGCAGACACCCAGCAGGAGCAGACCGCATGGAAGCACAGGACGTGCAGGGCGACCTGGAACACGTGCTCATGACCAAGGAGCAGATCCAGGACACCATCAAGGACCTGGCCGCCCAGATCGACCGCGACTACCAGGACAAGGACGTGCTGCTGGTGGCCGTCCTCAAGGGCGCCGTGATGGTCATGGCGGATCTCTCCAGGGCCCTGCGCTCGCACGTCACCCTCGACTTCATGGCCGTGTCCTCCTACGGGTCCGGCACCCAGTCCTCCGGCGTGGTGCGCATCCTCAAGGACCTGGACGCGGACCTGATGGGCCGGCACGTGCTCATCGTCGAGGACATCATCGACTCCGGGCTCACCCTGTCCTGGCTGAAGACCAACCTCGAGTCCCGGGGGCCGGCCTCCGTGGAGATCTGTGCCTTCCTGCGCAAGCCCGAGGCCATGAAGGTGGACATCGACGTCAAGTACGTCGGCAAGGACATCCCGAATGAGTTCGTGGTCGGCTACGGCCTGGACTTCGACGAGAAGTACCGCAACCTCGACTTCATCGGCACGCTGGCCCCCCACGTCTACTCCTGAGGCCCCGGCGCCCTGAGGCCCCGCTGCGCTGAGGGCTCCGGCGCCCCGGCGGCGTCGGCCGACGCGCCCGCTGACCGGGGCCGGTGGCATTCCACCCCTCGCGAACGGCGGGCTCCCAGCGGCCCGGCATAGACTCGCGCCCGGTACCGTTGATGCGTACGGCTGTGCCATCCGCCAGCCAGACCGCCGCGGACGCGACCGCCCGCGCCGCCGGCCACAGTCAGGAGTGTTGTTGAAAGCCAAGAAGGTCTTCAAGGGCCCGGTCATCTGGATCGTCCTGGCCGCCCTGTTCCTGGTCCTGCTCATCCCGGCCCTGACGCAGGGGTCCAGCGCACGCGTGGACACCAACGTCGGCCTGACCCTGCTGCAGGAGAACAAGGCCGAGCAGGCGCGCATCCAGGACGGTGACCAGCGCGTCGACCTGACGCTGCGCCAGCCCTACTCCCAGGACGGCCGGGACCTCGGCACCGAGGTGTACTTCTACTACTCCACGGCGCGGGCCGAGAACGTGGTCGAGGCCATCGACGCTTCCTCGCTGGACGGCTTCACGGACCAGCCCGTGCAGAACAACTGGCTGCTGTCCCTGCTGGGGTTCATGGTCCCGTTCCTGCTGATCGCCCTGGTCTTCTGGTTCTTGATGTCCCGCATGCAGGGCGGTGGCGGCAAGGTCATGCAGTTCGGCAAGTCCAAGGCCAAGCTGATCTCCAAGGACATGCCCCAGGTGACGTTCGCGGACGTGGCCGGGGCCGATGAGGCCGTAGAGGAACTGCACGAGATCAAGGAGTTCCTCTCCGAACCGGCCAAGTTCCAGGCCGTGGGCGCCAAGATCCCCAAGGGCGTGCTGCTCTACGGTCCGCCCGGCACCGGCAAGACCCTGCTGGCCAAGGCCGTGGCCGGCGAGGCCGGGGTACCGTTCTACTCCATCTCCGGCTCGGACTTCGTGGAGATGTTCGTGGGCGTGGGTGCCTCCCGCGTGCGCGACCTCTTCGAGCAGGCCAAGAACAACTCCCCGGCCATCATCTTCGTGGACGAGATCGACGCGGTCGGCCGCCACCGCGGTGCCGGCGTGGGCGGCGGCAACGACGAGCGCGAGCAGACCCTGAACCAGCTGCTGGTGGAGATGGACGGCTTCGACGCCACCACCAACGTGATCCTCATCGCCGCCACGAACCGGCCGGACGTGCTGGACCCGGCCCTGCTGCGCCCGGGCCGCTTCGACCGCCAGATCCCCGTGGAGGCCCCGGACCTCGAGGGCCGGAACGAGATCCTGCAGGTGCACGCCCAGGGCAAGCCCATGGCGCCGGGGGTGGACCTGCACGCCCTGGCCAAGCGCACGCCCGGGTTCACCGGCGCGGACCTGGCCAACGTGCTCAACGAGGCCGCCCTGCTGACGGCGCGCTCGAACGCGCAGCTGATCGACGACCGGGCGCTCGACGAGGCCGTGGACCGCGTCATGGCGGGCCCGCAGAAGCGGTCCCGGCTGATGAAGGAGCACGAACGCAAGGTCACCGCGTACCACGAGGGCGGGCACGCGCTCGTGGCCGCGGGGCTGCGGAATTCCGCACCGGTCACGAAGATCACCATCCTGCCGCGCGGCCGGGCGCTGGGGTACACCATGGTCGTCCCGGAGGATGACAAGTACTCCGTCACCCGCAACGAGCTGCTGGACCAGCTGGCCTACGCCATGGGTGGACGCGTGGCGGAGGAGATCATCTTCCACGATCCCTCCACCGGCGCCTCCAACGACATCTCCAAGGCCACGGACACGGCCCGCAAGATGGTCACGGAGTACGGCATGAGCGAGCGCGTGGGCGCCGTGAAGCTCGGCTCCGGCAGCGGCGAGCCGTTCATGGGCCGGGACATGGGCTCCGGCCGCGAGTACTCCGAGCGCGTGGCCGCCGTGGTGGACGAGGAGGTCCGCGCGCTGCTGGACCAGGCGCACGACGAGGCCTACTGGATCCTCAACGAGAACCGGGACATCCTGGACCGGCTCGCCTACGAGCTGCTGGAACGCGAGACGCTGAACCAGGCCGAGATCGCCGAGATCTTCGCCCAGGTCCGCAAGCGCCAGCCCCGCGAGGTGTGGCTCTCCAGCGAGGACCGTCCCGTCTCGGACCAGCCCCCCGTGCTGTCCCCGGCCGAGCGCCGGGCGCTGGCCGAGAAGAACGGGCACGACGCCGGCCCGGTGGACCCCGAGTCGACCTCCGACACGCTGACCCCCACCGTGGACCCCACGCCGGGCAGCCAGCTGCCGGGTGAGGACCCCGGTGGATCCGGCGGGGGGCCCTCGACCGGCCCGACGGACCTGCCCACCGAATCCCACCGCTAGGATCGGCTCCGTGGACACGACCCCTGAGCGCGCGCCCGAGACGGCTGCCGGACCGGACGCCGACCTGGCCCCCGAGGCCATGGACCCGTCCGCGGACGGTGCTGCGGCCGACCTGATGACCGAGCTGGAGACGGACCCGGAGGCGGAACTGCCCCCGGCCGGCGTGGACCGTCCGCGGATCGAGGCCGCCGTGCGCGAGATCCTCGAGGCCGTCGGCGAGGACCCGGACCGCGAGGGCCTGCAGGACACCCCGGCGCGGGTGGCCAAGGCCTACGACGAGTTCTTCGCCGGGTTGCGGCAGGATCCCGCCGAGGTGCTGGGCACCACCTTCGACATCTCCCACGAGGAGCTCGTGCTGGTGAAGGACATCTCCTTCTACTCCACGTGCGAGCACCACCTGGTGCCCTTCCACGGCACCGTGCACATCGGCTACATCCCGTCCAAGGAGGGCCGGGTCACGGGCCTGAGCAAGCTGGCCCGCCTGGTGGAGATCTACGCCCGGCGCCCCCAGGTGCAGGAACGGCTCACCACCCAGGTCGTCGAGGCGCTGATGACCCACCTGCACCCCCGCGGGGCGATCGTGGTGGTCGAGGCCGAGCACCTGTGCATGTCCATGCGCGGGGTGCGCAAGCCCGGGTCCAAGACGGTCACCTCGGCCGTGCGCGGGCAACTGCGTGACGCCTCCACGCGCGCCGAGGCGATGAGCCTGATCCTCCACGGCTGACCCGGACCGGCCACGGCGTCCGGTCACCGTGCCGCCGCGGCCGGCCCCGGCGCCCCGAACGACCGCAGACGAAAGGACCACGGATGGACTCGATGGCAGCACAGGCAGGAACGGGCCCGGCCACCGGGCCCCTCAGCGTCGTCCGCAAGGTGCGGCGCCGGACCCTGGCGGACCTGCCCACGGACCGCACGCTGGTGATGGGGATCCTCAACGTCACCCACAACTCGTTCTCCGACGGCGGTGACTACCTGGACACCGAGGCCGCGATCGACCAGGGGCTGCGCCTGCACTACTCCGGAGCGGACCTGATCGACGTGGGCGGTGAGTCCACGCGCCCTGGTGCCGAGCCCGTGGACACCGTCACCGAGCAGAACCGGGTCCTGCCCGTGATCGAGGCCCTGCTGGCCGCCGGCGCCGTGGTCTCGGTGGACACCATGCACACCGCCACCGCCGAGGCGGCGCTGAAGCTGGGCGAGGTCATCATCAACGACGTCTCCGGGCCCGGCCACGAGCCGGACATGCCGGAGCTCATCGCCCGCACCGGCGCCCCCTACGTGCTGATGCACAACCGCGGTACGTCCCAGACCATGGACTCGCTGGCCGTGTACGAAGACGTGGTCGAGGACGTCGTCCGCGAGCTGAGCGCGCTGCGGGACACCTTCCTCGCCGCCGGGGTGAAGCCGCAACAGCTCATCCTGGACCCGGGCCTGGGCTTCGCCAAGACCGGCGAGCAGAACTGGGAGCTGCTGCGCGGGATGCCCCGGCTGCTGGAGCTGGGCCTGCCCGTGCTGGTGGCGGCCTCCCGCAAGCGCTTCCTCGGCACCCTGCTGGCCACCGCCGCCGGTGCCGAGCCCGCGCCCAAGGCCCGCGACCACGCCACCACCGCGGTCTCCGCCCTCTCCGCGGCGCACGGGGCCTGGGCGGTGCGGGTCCACGAGGTCGAGTCCTCCCTGCACGCGGTGAAGGCCGCGCAGGCCTGGACCGGCCCCACCACCGCCCGCCGCCACCCGGGGACGTGACCGGGGTGCGCGACCGGATCACGCTCAGCGGCCTGCGCGCCCGCGGATTCCACGGGGTCTTCCCCGAGGAGAAGCGTGACGGGCAGGAGTTCATCACGGACGTGGTGGTACACCTGGACACCGCCCCGGCCGCCGCCGGTGACGACCTGGAGCGCACCGTGAACTACGCCGAGGTCGCCGAGGCCGTGCTCGACGTCGTCACGGGGGAGTCCTGCGACCTGATCGAGACCGTGGCGGAGCGGATCGCCGGGCGCGTCCTGGACGGGCAGCCCGTGGCCGAGGCCGTCGAGGTGACCGTGCACAAGCCCGGCGCGCCGATCGAGGCCGACTTCGCCGACGTCGCCGTCACCGTCCACCGGAGCAGGACATGAGCCCCGGCGCACCGGACGTCCTCGACCGGGCGCCGGTCGCCGCCGTACCCGCGGTGCTGGCGCTGGGCGCCAACCTCGGCGATCCCGCCGCCACCCTGCAGGCGGCCGTGCGCGAGCTGGCGGAGACGGAGGGCATCGAGCTGACCGGGGTCTCGCCCGTCGCGGTCACGGCCCCCGTGGGCGGGCCGGCCGGGCAGCCCGACTACCTGAACCTCGTGCTCACCGTGCGCACCACCCTGTCCGCCCGCGCCCTGCTGGCGGCCTGCCACGCGGTGGAACAGGCCCACCACCGCACCCGGGAGGTGCGCTGGGGCCCGCGCACCCTGGACGTGGACGTCATCACCTACGCCGACGCCGTCTCCGCGGACCCCGAGCTCACCCTGCCCCACCCCCGGGCCCACCACCGGGCGTTCGTGCTGGCCCCGTGGTCCTGGCTGGACCCGGAGGCCAGCCTCGGGGGGCGGTCGGTGGGCGAGCTCGCCGCACAGGCCGACGACGCCGGCACCGTCCGCCGGCTGACGGACGGCCCGGATGCCGGGACGGGGGCGCCGGCCCGATGAGTTCCATCCGCCCGCTGTGGCTCCTGCTCGTCTTCGCGGGCACCGGGGTGGTCGGTTGGCTGGCCGCGTTGCTGGCCGCCGGGTCCGGGATCGTCGCCCCGGTGCTGGCCGCGTCCTCGGTGATCACCCTGGCCGCCGTCGCGGTGCTGGTGCTCGCCCTGGGGATCCGGGTGCACCGGGACAAGAAGCGTCCCCCGGCCGCCCGGATGAACCCCGTGGCCGCGGCCCGCACCCTCGTGCTCGCCCAGGCCGGGGCCTACGCGGGGGCGCTGATCGCGGGCTGGCATGCGGGGGTCCTGGTCCACCTGGTCTCCGCCACCGGCTTCGGCACGCCCACGGTCAACGACGCCCTGCTGATGATCATCGGCGGGCTCGTACTGGTTATCGTGGGATTCGTGGTGGAACAGTTCTGCCGCCTCCCCCCTGAGGACGGAGCGGACGGGCCTGCCGCGAACGGGGGCCCTGACAAGGAGATCAATGGACCCGAACCAGGAACCGGACCCGTCTACGGCCGCGGTGCCGGACCGGACCGTTCCCGGCCCGGGACGGCCCGCCACTGACAGCGATCCGGCGGCGCCCGCACTGGACCCGGAGGCCAGGCACGCTCCGGCCCCCGGGCCTGATCCGGCGCCCGCCCGCTACACGGCGCCGGCAGGCGACGGCCGTGGGCTCTCGCCCATCGAGGCCGCGGGCGTGGAGTGGACCGCCGTGTCCCCCCGGTTGATCCCGGCGCGGCTCATCAGCAAGACGATCGGCTGGCTCGTCTGGCTGGCCATCGTCTGCGTCCCGCTCGTGCTGCGCCTGACCGGGGTCTGGGGTGGGTACCCCGGCTGGCTGGCCTGGCTGCTGCCCGCGGCGTTCCTGCTGTGGGCGGTGATCGACCTGGCGCTGGTCCCGCGCCGGGTCCGGGCCCTGGGCTACTCGGAGCAGGAGGACGAGCTGCTGTTGCGTTCGGGCATCCTCTCCCGGCAGATCACCGCCGTGCCCTACGGCCGGCTGCAGTACCTGGACGTCAACGAGGGACCGCTGCAGCGCCGCTTCGGCATCCGTACCCTGACCATCAAGACCGCCTCGGGCAGCACCGATGCCAGCCTCGACGGCATCGAGCCGGCCGAGAGCGACCGCCTGCGCGAGGAGCTGATGGCCCGGGGCCAGGCCCGATTGGCGGGGCTGTGAGCCGGCAGCCGGAGGCGGTCGACGGCGACTGGCACCGGGTCCACCCGATCAGCCCGCTGGTCCGGGGCTGGGTCGCCCTCGTCGCCCTGCTGTTCATCGTCGGGCAGAACGCGATCGACGACATCTACGAGGCCGTCACCACGGGCGCCGTCTTCTCGAACACCGGGGCCCTCGGCATCGGCGCGGCGATCGTGGGCGGGGTCTTCCTGCTCATCCTCGGCGGGTTCTTCCTGTCCTGGCGCTTCACCCGGTACCGCCTGGGCCAGGACAAGGTCGAGGTCCGCTCCGGGGTGGTCTTCCGCCAGCACCGGCACGCGCGTCTGGACCGGGTGCAGGCCGTGGACATCAAGCAGCCGCTGCTGGCCCGGATCGCGGGGCTCGCGGAGCTGAAGTTCGAGACCGCCGACGGCGGGGACACCGCCATGAGCCTGTCCTTCCTGAAGATGGACGAGGCCCGGCGCCTGCGTCAGGAGATCATGCGCCGCGCCGCCGGGATCCAGTCGGGACAGGACCCGGCCGAGGCCGCCGCGGAGCCCGGGACCCACGGGGTCCACGAGGCGCACCGGACCCCGGACGGCGCCGGTCACGGCCACGAGGGCACGGGGGAGAC
>DATBUG010000551.1:0-3148 GCA_036516315.1 Citricoccus sp. | reverse complement strand
GATGGACGTGCCCTCCATTCTGCCCCCGGCCGAATCGCTTCCGGCACCGGGGCCCGGGATGGAACAGTGGCCACGGAAGCAACACCGAGAGAAGGAGACCAGGATGGCGAAGTACCTGATCATCGGCGGACACGGCAAGGTCGCCCTGCGCGCGGCACCCCTGCTCGCGCAGGAGGGCCACGAGGTCACCTCGGTCATCCGGAACCCGGATCACGCTGCTGACATCGAGGCGGCCGGCGCGACTCCGCTCGTGCTCGACGTCGAGAACTCCTCCCAGGACGAGCTCGCACGGGCCTTCGCCGGGCAGGATGCCATCGTGTGGTCGGCGGGGGCCGGGGGCGGCAACCCGGACCGCACCTACGCGGTGGACCGGGACGCGGCCATCCGCTCCATGGACGCTGCCGAGCAGGCCGGCGTGAAGCGCTACGTGATGGTCTCCTACCTGGGCGCCCGGCAGGACCACGGCCTGTCCGAAGACGATTCCTTCTACCCCTATGCCACGGCCAAGGCAGCCGCGGACGAGCACCTGCGGAGCTCCGGGCTGGACTGGACCATCCTCGGCCCGGGAGCGCTCACCACGGAGGAGCCCACGGGACGCATCCGTCTGACCACGGCCGAGACCGTCGGGGAAGACCGCAACACCTCGCGCGGCAACGTGGCCGAGGCCATCCGCGTGGCCCTGGCGACCGAGAACTCCGTGGGCCAGCAGCTCGAGTTCGTGGACGGGGACGAGCCGGTCGCCGCCGCCTTCGCCCAGTCCTGACCGGCGCGGAGCCTGCCCGCCCCCAGCCCTGACCTGCGGCAGGAGGTTCGGGCTATCCTCCGAGGGAACGGACCGGACACCCCGACCCAGGAGCACTCCATGCCCCAGTTCATGATCTCCGTCTGGCACGCCCCCGGCGTGCAGCAGCGGCCCCTCGGCCCCTACGAGAGCGAGGAGGACATGCAGGCGGCCTTCCAGGCCGTCAGCGAGTTCAACGAGTCACTGCAAGCGGCGGGGGTGTGGGTGTTCGGCTGCGGGCTGACCGCCCCCGAGGAGTCGGCCGTGGTGGACGGGACCGGCGCCGGGGAGGCCGTGGTCCAGGCGGGCCCCTATGCCCAGGCCGCCGCCCACGTGGGCGGATTGTGGGTGGTCGAGGCCCTGTCCCGGGAGCACGCCCACGAGCTGGCGGCGCGGGCCTCGGCGGCGTGCGGTCAGCGGGTCGAGGTGCGCCAGCTGCAGGGTTGAGCGCTCAGCCCCAGCCACCCCACCAGGCCTCGAGGTCCGGGGCCGGGCCCGTCTCCGCCCACCCGAGGTGTTCCAGGTCCACCACGGTGGTCGCCGTGGGATCGAGAGCGCCCCAGCGCCGGCGCCGCGCGCGGGCCCGGACGCTGACCAGGGTGGCGGCCAGGCCGCCGGGCCCGGTGACCTCGATCCGGTCGTGGCCGGAACGTTCGGCGGCCAGCAGCCACTCGTTCACGGCAGCCGGATCAGGCCGCCCGGTGCCCGGGGCCGGGCGCAACGGGCGGTGGACCGTGACCGTCCAGGCCGGTTCCGCCCCGGGCGTGGCCTCCGGGATCCCGGTGGACACCGTCACCCGGGGGTCCTCGGTGATCACCTCCGCCTCCTCCGGGAGGTCGCCGACCACCGTCAGTGCCGCCGCCGGGAACGCCTGGAGCAGGGCGTCGGCGCACAGCACGGTCGCCGCCGCGTCTCGGTCCCCCGCCATCGGACCTGCCGTGTCCTCCGGCCCGGGGGTCACCAGGTGGACGGCGGCGCGCGGCCGGGTGCGCGCACCGAGCGCGAAGCCGCGCGCGGTGGGGGCGGAGACCCGGCCGGCCAGCACGAGCGACTCCCGGTTCTTCACCCTGCGGGCGGACGCGGGATCCTCGCGTCCGGCGAAGTCCGGTCCGGCGTGCCAGGCCACGGCCGCCGGCTCGTGGGCCAGCAGCGCCCCGGCCCGCCACAACCGGTGGGCGAGCTCCCAGTCCTCCCCGCCGTAGCCCACGAACCCCGGGTCGAATCCCCCGGCCTCGTCGTGGACCTCACGGGAGAGCGTCAAGACCGCCGAGATGATGAACCGGTAGGCGGTGGAGTCGGCGTCGAGCAGGTTCCGGGACGCCGCGTAGGCCCGCTCGAGCCACACCGGGTCCTCGAGCACGTGGTCCTGAGGCACGGGGTCACCCGGGGTCCAACCGGTGCCCAGTAGGACCGGGTCCAGGTGCCGCCGGCGGCCGACGACGACAGCCTCCGGCGAACGGGCGGGCAGGTCCAGGGCGCGGCGGAGGTAGTCCCGGTCCGGGATCATGTCCCCGTCCAGGAAGGCCAGGACCTCCCCCTCGGCCACCGAGGCGCCCAGCGCGCGGGCGGCGGAGGCGCGGAAGCCGGCGTCGGCCTGGCGCACCACCTGCAGGTCGAACGGGTACCGGGACGGCAGCTCCGGAGGCCGGGGCGAGCCGTCGTCCGCGATCACCACCTGGAGCCGGCTGGGCGGCAGGTCCTGGCGGGCGAGCCCGGCGAGCAGCAGGTCCAGGCCGGCCTGGTCCCGGTAGTAGGGGACGACGACGGACACCTCGGGCAGCCACTCCTCCCCGGTGCGCGGCCCCCCGCCCGCGGCCGTGTCCGTCCCGGTCAGCAGGTCCCACCGGTTCCCGGGCACCGGCGTGCCCCGCGGGGGCCTCACGCGTGCACCTGCTCCCAGAAGGCGGCCAGCGCCCGCGCACAGTCCTCGGGGCCGGGGGCCAGCGTGACGTCCGGGTCCAGCCGGGTGGCCCGCGGATCCGCCGCGGCGCGGGCGATCCCCGCGGTCAGCGCGGCCACCAGGGCCTGGCGGTCGGCCCCGGGGTCCACCAGGTGCAGGGTGCCCGGCCGCAGCCGCTCCATCTCCCGGGTGTAGCGCCCGGCCGGGACCACGGGGCGGCGGCCGACGGACATCCAGGCGGCGAGCGATCCCGAGGCTGAGACGTTGTGGTGCGCGGCCAGCGGGACGCCGGCGGCCAGCAGGGCCGGATCGAGTTCGCCGTCAGGCACGAAGCCGGTGACCCGGAACCGCAGTCCCGCCTCCCGCGCCCGGTCCTCGAGCCCGGTGACGAGGCCCTCGTGTCCGGCGGCGACCGCCCCCAGCGCGGTGACCCGGTCCGGTGCCGGGACGCCGCGGTGCCGCAACCA
>DATBUG010000550.1:0-3447 GCA_036516315.1 Citricoccus sp. | reverse complement strand
CCCGCCGGTCGCGCGGCGGGAGCGGCCTGCAGCCCGCGCGCCGGCGCGGGCTGGGCAGCACGAACTGGTCCCGGTGTCATCGACCGGGACCGGGGGGATGAGTAGGACCGTGGTGATGATGGTGATTGAGACGTATGCATGGTGGAGCGCCCTCGGTTTCTCGACAGCCTCCGGAAGGGGGATTTCCGGACATGAGCGGGGATGCATCATGACCTGTGGCAGGCGGCTTCTAGCCACAGGATCTTAGGAAGGACTCCGTCACCGGGGGAAGGCCTGGGCGCACCGGCGCAGAGGTTTAGGGCTAAATCAACCCTCAAACTTAACCCTTGACGAAATCGCGCTCATGTGCCTATCCGCGAGGTTCGCGACACGCCGCCTCACCTGGTTCCGCCCATAGGATTCGAACCTATACTGCACGGCTCCAAAGGCCGGCGTGCTGCCGTTACACCAGGGCGGATCGGTCCGGGGGACCGGCAGTCCATTGTGCCACAGCGGTCGCGGCGGCCGGCCACTGGGCCGTCAGCCCTCGGCGATCTCTCCCGCCTCGAGCCAGGCCAGTTCCGTCTGCTCGGTACGGGCCTGCAGCTCCTGCAGCCGGGCGTTGGCGGCGGCGAGCGCCTCGAAGTCGCCGGCCTGGGACAGCTCCGCCATGGTGGCATGCAGTGCGTCCTCCTCCTCCGCCAGCTTTCCCAGCTGCCGTTCCAGCCGCGCCGCCTCCTTGCGCGCCGCCCTCTTCTCCGCCTCACTCGGCCCGGCCGGCGCCTCCGGGGCGGCCTGCCGTGCGGCGGGCGCCACCTCCTGCGCGTCCTGGGCCTGACGCAGCGCGAGATACTGCTCCACGCCGCCGGGCAGATCCCGCACCTTGCCGTCCCCGAGCAGGGCGAGCTGGTGGTCAGTGACGCGCTCGAGCAGGTAGCGGTCGTGGCTGACCACCACGAGCGTGCCCGGCCAGCCGTCGAGCATGTCCTCCACGGCGGCCAGGGTGTCCGTGTCGAGGTCGTTGGTCGGCTCGTCGAGCATCAGCACGTTCGGCTCGCCCACCAGCAGGCGCAGCAACTGCAGGCGCCGGCGCTCCCCACCGGAGAGCTCGGCCACCGGGGTCCACTGCCGCGAGGTCCCGAAGCCGAGCTGTTCCAGCAGCTGGCCGGCGGAGACGTCCTTGCCTCCGACCTCGAAGGAGTTGCCCTCTCGCGCCATCACCTCCGCCACCCGCAGGTGGGACACCTCGTCAAGCTCGCGCACGTCCTGGGTGAGGATGGCCGTCTGGACGGTCTTGCCGCGCCGCACCCGCCCGGAGTCCGGATCCACCTGCCCGTCGAGCAGGCGCAGCAGCGTGGACTTGCCGGCGCCGTTGACGCCCACGATGCCCACCCGTTCGCCGGGGGCCAGCCGCAGCGTGACGTCGTCGAACAGTGTCCGCGCCGCGCCGCCGTCGGGGTCGGGGACGGCGTAGCTGACGGACTCCAGGTCCAGGACGTCCTTGCCGAGCCGGGCGGTCGCCATCTTGGCCAGCGAGACGGAGTCGCGCGGTTCCGGGACGTCGGCGATCACCGCGTTCGCGGCCTCGATCCGGAACTTGGGTTTGGAGGTGCGGGCCGGGGCGCCGCGGCGCAGCCAGGCCAGTTCCTTCTTCACCAGCTGCTGCCGCTTGGACTCCATCACGGCCGCGGCGCGGTCCCGCTCGACCCGGGCGAGCATCCAGGCCGCGTACCCGCCGTCGAAGGGCTCGACCGTGGCGTCGTGCACCTCCCAGGTGCGGGTGCAGACCTCGTCGAGGAACCAGCGGTCGTGGGTGACCACCAGCAGGCCGCCGTCAGTGGGCCGCCAGCGGGTCCTCAGGTGGCGCGCCAGCCAGGCCACGCCCTCCACGTCGAGGTGGTTGGTCGGCTCGTCGAGGAAGATGACGTCGTCGTCACCGGCCAGGAGCCGGGCCAGGGCCGTGCGGCGCCGCTGCCCGCCGGAGAGGGTGCCCACGGTCCGGTGCCAGTCCAGCCCGTCCAGCAGTCCGGTCATGACGTCGCGGATCTTCGGGTCCGAGGCCCAGACGTGGTCCGGGACATCACCGACCACGGCGTGGCGCACCGTGGCCTCCGGGTCCAGGTCGTCGCGCTGGTCGAGCACCCCCAGGGTGGTGCCACCGCGGCGGGTGACCCGGCCGGCGTCGGGCTCCTGCTGGCCGGCGAGGATGCGCATCAGCGTGGACTTGCCGTCCCCGTTGCGGCCGACGAGGCCGATGCGGTCGCCCTCGTCCACGCCCAGGGAGACGGAGTCCAGGACGGTGCGGGTGCCGAAGGAGATGCCGATGTTCTCGGCGCCGAGCAGGTGTGCCATGAGTGGAAGTGGTCCTTGGGGTCGGGGTCAGCGGGGCGGGCGGGGCCGGTCGGCGGCGCTAGAGCACCCGGGCTCCGTGCACCGGGCCGTGCACGGCGATCGCGGCCACGCCGGTACGGTCCTCGAGACGGGCGGCCAGCTGGAACGACTCCTCGGCGCTGCGGGTCAGGAACATCACCGTGGGACCGGAACCGGAGACCTGTCCCGCCAGGGCGCCCTCCTCCAGGCCCACGTCCAGCATGTCGGACAGTTCCGGGACCATCGTGGCCGCCGGCACCTGCAGGTCGTTGCGCAGCCGCAGGGCGAGTTCCTCGGCGTTCCCGGCCGTCAGGGCCTGGACGAGCTCGCGGTCCACCTCCGGTTCGGTGTCCGGGGTGGGCACCGCGCGCTGTTCGCGCAGCTCGTCCAGCAGGCGGTAGACCCGCGGGGTCGACAGCCCGGTCGCGGCCGGCACCAGCACGAGGTGCACGGGGTGCCGGGCCAGCAGCGGGGTCAGCTCGTCGCCCACGCCGAGCCCGACGGCGGCCCCGCCCATCACCGCGAACGGCACGTCCGCGCCCAGCGGGGCCCCGATCGCGGCCAGGTCCTGGCGGGACAGACCGGCGTCCCACAGGGCGGCACAGGCCATCAGCGCGGCCGCCGCGTCCGCCGAGCCCCCGCCCATGCCGCCGGCGACGGGCACCTGCTTGACGATCTCCAGGTGGACGCCATGGGTCTGCGGGTCCAGCCCGAGGCGTTCGCGCAGCAGCACGGCCGCCCGCGCGGCCAGGTTGGAGGCGTCCTGCGGGATCACCTCCGGGTCCACGAAGACACTGGAGTGGTCCGCGAGGGAGACGCTGACCTCACCGTCCGTGCGAGGCGTGGCGGTGACCTCTTCGAGCAGGGACACGGCCAGGTAGACACTCGCCACCGGGTGGTAGCCGTCCTCCCGGGGCGTGCCGACGGCCAGGGACAGGTTCACCTTGCCGGGGGCCTGGGCCGTGACATGGCTGAAGAGCCGGCCGGACCCGGGGGTGCTCTCGGCCGGGCTCACGAGGCCGCCTCCGCGGTCCCGGCACCGGCCGCACGGCCGCCGTCCGCCCGGCCGCCGTCCACCCCGCCACCGTCCGTCCCGCC
>DATBUG010000549.1:0-2371 GCA_036516315.1 Citricoccus sp. | reverse complement strand
CTGGGTATCCGGCCATTGTGCCACCGGCCCTCCAGGTGAGGATAGGGCTAGGCTGAACGCTGGCCCGAACACACCGCCTTCACAGCAGGAGCAGTCCATGCGCGTCCACATCGCCACCGACCACGCCGGCCTCGAGCTCAGCGCCCACCTCATCCAGCACCTCGGAGGGAAGGGGTATGAGATGGTGGACCACGGGCCCCAGTCCTACGATCCGCAGGACGACTACCCGGCCTTCTGCATCCGGGCCGCGCAGGCCGTGGTCGTGGACCAGCGTTCCGGGGTCGAGGCTCTGGGCATCGTGCTCGGTGGCTCCGGCAACGGCGAGCAGATCGCGGCCAACAAGGTCCGCGGCATCCGGGCCGCCCTGGCGTGGAACCTGGAGACCGCCCGGTTGGCCCGCCAGCACAACGACGCTAACGTGGTCGCGGTTGGGGGCCGCCAGCACAGCCTGGAGGAGGCCACCGGCATCATCGAGGCATTCCTCGCCGAACCCTTCTCCGGCGACGAGCGCCACGTGCGCCGCATCCGCAAGATCACGCACTACGAGTCCACCGGCGACCTGCTGGACTGAGCGCGAGGGCCTCACCGTGCCCGAGGGTCACTCCATCCACCGGCTCGCCCGCCAGTTCCGCGACGTCTTCGGCGGCGAGCGGGTGCGGGTCAGCTCGCCGCAGGGGCGCTTCGCCGACGGCGCCCGGCGGCTGGACGGTGCCACGGTCGTGGACGCCCGCGCCCACGGCAAGCAGTTGTTCCTGGACTTCGACGTGGACCTGGTGCTGCGGGTGCACCTCGGGCTCTACGGCGCCTGGAGCTTCGGCGGGGACGAGTCCTTCCGCGGGGCCTCCTCGATCGGCGCGCCCCGGAGGATGGGCGAGGCCGAGACCTTCGCCGGACCCGAGGACGGCGCGGCCCCGGAGTACACCGGACCGCCCCCGCCGGTCGGCCAGGTCCGGGCGCGGTTGGTCTCGGCCCACGGCTGGGCGGACCTGCGCGGGCCCAGCGCCTGCGAGGTGATCACCCCCGCCGAGGCCGAGGCCGTCATCGCCCGCCTCGGCCCCGACCCCCTCGGTGCCGGTACCGGGCCGGAGGAGTTCCTGCGGCGGGCCGGCCGGCGGTCCGTGGCGCTGGGGCAACTGCTCATGGACCAGGCGGTCGTGGCCGGAGTGGGGAACATCTACCGCGCCGAGGCGCTGTTCCGCGCCGGTCTCGACCCGTGGTTGCCGGGACGCGACCTGGGCGAGGACGCCGGTGCGCGGCTGTGGGGCGACCTCGTGCACCTGATGGACGAGGGCGTGCGCTGCGGGCGGATCATCACCACCCGGCCGGAGCACCGGGACGCCGTGGACGCGGACGGCGACTCCGCGCGGCTGTGGCCGGACAACGCCTACTACGTTTACCAGCGCGACGGACTCGAGTGCCGGGTGTGCGGCGCCGTGGTGCGCGTGACGCAGATGCAGGCCCGCAAGCTGTTCTGGTGCCCGGGCTGCCAGGCCTCCTGAGGCGACGCCGCGTGCGGGCCGGTCACATCCCGGCGCCCGTGTAGAAGGAGTACGTGGCCTCCGCGTTGCGCGCGGTCAGCTCCGGATCGGCGCCGGACTCGGCATGGGCGGCGGCCCAGGCCTGTGCCGAGGCCCGGTAGAAGGCCCTGCCCTCGTCCGTGGCCGCCCAGGCCGCGGCCTCGGCGGGGGAGAGCGATCCCTCGGTGGCGCCGAGGTGCAGCCCGAGGCCGAGCAGCCCGCCGTCCCAGCCCACCCCGGTGGCGCCGGGGCCGTAGGTGTCCCACATCTGCTCCGGCATCTGGGCCACGCGCGCGACGTGCTCGAGCTCGAACTGGGTGGCGTCGCCCTCGGCCTGCAGCCGGACGCTGACCCAGGACACCCCGCCGCCGAACTCCCAGGTCACGCGGTAGCCCGCGGTGTCACCGTCCGGGGGAGTGCACTCCAGGATGGTCCCCCCGGCATTGCCCTCCAGCTGGTAGTGGCCGCCCCGGCGCAGGTCGCCGGTGACCGGCAGGAACCAGCGGGCGATGCGCTCGCCGCTGGTCACCGCCTCCCACACGTCCTCGAGCGGCGCGGGGTAGGTCTGGGTGAGGGTCTGCACGTGCGAGGCCTCGCCCTCGCGGTCCTCCGTCCGGTACCGGCGGGTGACGGCCTGGACCTGATGCTGTACGTCGACCATGTCAGTTCTCCTTCTCGGGGGGACGGCCGTCCCCGGTGCCATCGGTGTCATGTGTGCTCGCGGTGCCCTCGGCGGCCTCTGCGGCGGCCCGCTCCTGCGCGAGCCGCCGCTGGCGACGCCCACGCGCCAGCTCGGTCCCCAGCGCGTCCAGCCGGGGGATCCAGAACCGCTCGAAGGCGCTGAGCCACTGGGT
>DATBUG010000548.1:0-7586 GCA_036516315.1 Citricoccus sp. | reverse complement strand
CAGGGCCCGGTGCGGGCCAGGGCGCGGTGGCGGCCGCGGCGCGCCTGCAGCACCTGGGCTTCGATGCCACGGAGGCTGACCGGCTGCCCGTGGACGACCCCCTCGGCGGACCGTACGACGACGCCCCGGACCGGGCGCCGTGGCTGGCGCGGCGGCACCAGCGCTCCGCAACCGTCCCGGGGTGATGCCCTCGCTGACCTGCGGTCGGCGCCCCGTGCGGTCCCCGCGCCGGCGTGCCGGAGCCGTACGGTAGGACCATGACCGCTCCGGACTCCGTGAACCCCGCCGGCTCCCTGGCCGGCCACCCCCACCTACAGGACTTGGCCGGCTTCGTGCAGAACAGCCCCTCGAGCTACCACGCCGCCGCCGAGACCGCCGGCCGCCTCCAGGCGGCCGGCTACACGCGGGTCGACGAACGGGAGGACTTCCCCGCCCGCCCCGGAGGCTATGTCCTGGTCCGGGACGGCGCCGTGATCGCCTGGCGGGTCCCCGACGCCGCGACGGACGCCGGAAGGGGACCGGCCGGCGTCGTGCCCGTGTTCCGCATCCTGGGGGCCCACACCGACTCCCCGACCTTCAAGCTCAAGCCCCGTCCGGGCACCCGCCGGGAGGGATGGCTGCAGGCCGGGGTCGAGATCTACGGCGGACCGCTGCTGAACTCGTGGCTGGACCGGGAACTGTGCTTCGCCGGCCGGCTGGTGACGGAGGACGGCGCGGAGCACCTGGCCGCCACCGGTCCCGTGGCGCGGTTCCCGCAGCTGGCCATCCACCTGGACCGGGACGTGAACAACGGGTTGAAGCTGGACCGCCAGCAGCACATGAACCCGGTGTGGGGCGCCGACGACGGCCGCGGCCCGGTGCCAGACGTGCTGGGGGTGCTGGCGCGCTCGGCCGGACTCGACCCTCAGGCGGTGCGGGGCTTCGACGTGGTCATGGCGGACACCCAGGCACCCGGGATGTTCGGGGCCTCGGGGGAGTTCTTCGCCTCCGGACGGCTGGACAACCTGTCCTCCGTGCATGCCGGGTTGACGGCCCTGGAGGCCCTGGAGGCACTGGAGCCGGCTTCGGAACGGGGACACGCGGAACCGGACGCCACCGGACCGGTCATCCCGGTGCTGGCGGCCTTCGACCACGAGGAACTGGGCTCTGCGTCCCGGTCCGGTGCGGCGGGCCCGGTGCTGGAGGACGTCCTGCGCCGCGTGCTGGAGGCCCTCGGCGTCTCGGGCCAGGGCCCGGCCCGGTCCTTCGCCGGCTCATGGCTGCTCTCGGCGGACGCCGGCCACCTGGTCCACCCCAACTACGCCGAACGGCACGACCCGGTGAACCACCCGCGGCCGAACGCCGGGCCGCTGCTGAAGATCAACGCCAACCAGCGGTACTCCACCGATGCCGCCGGCGCAGCGGCCTTCGCCCGGTGGTGTGCCCATGCGGGCGTGCCCTTCCAGGAGTTCGTGTCCAACAACGCCGTGCCGTGCGGTTCGACGATCGGCCCGATCTCGGCCACCCGGCTGGGCATCCGCACGGTGGACGTGGGCATCGGCCTGCTGTCCATGCACTCCGCGCGCGAGATGTGCGGTGCCCGGGACCCCGGGTACCTGGCGGCCGCGGTGGGAGCCTTCTACGCCGGGGTCTGAGACGGGGGCCTGAGGTCAGGATCTGAGGGGCCCCGGTCGTCGGCGGGTGCCGGGGTTACGCGATGCCGGCGAGGCGGCGCACGGTCGGCAGGTTCCGGGCGGTGCCCCGCGTGCCCGTCAGTCGCTCGACGCGGTCGAGCGTGAGCACCGAGGAGTGCGAGGCACGGGCGTAGCGGATCCAGACGAACCTGCCGTCCACGGCGCACCGGTCCTCGCCGGCGTCGAGGGCCTCGAGCGCCGCGGCACGATCCGGCGGGGCGGGTTCGTCCAGCAGGACCAGGTGGGTCAGCTTGTCCTCGCCGCCGGCGAAGTCGAGCCCGGTGTGCAGGGCCAGGGCGGCGTCCAGCTCGGCCCGGCTGGCCGGGAGCACCACAATGTCGCGTCCGGACTCCGCGGTGAGTGCCTCTCGCACCCGGTGGGCGATCTCCCGGGCCTGCGCGTCCGCGTCCGGTCCTGCCGGGGCGTCCAGGCGGAACAGGACGTTGCCGGAATTGAGCAGCGTGCTGACCCCGGGAGCGCCCGCCGCGGTGGCGATCTCCCGCAGGCGGGCCATGCGAACGGTGCTCCGGCCCCCGACGTTCACCCCGCGCAGCAGCAGGACGTGGGTGTGGTCGGAGCGTGGGACGGCAGCCATGGCCCCATCCTGCACAGCGGGCCGGACGGCCGCCAGGGTCCACACGGCGTAGCCACCGGACGGATGGTGCCCCGCCACCCCCGGCAGACTGGAGCCGGTCGAGGGCATTGCCGGCAGCGGGTATGATGGTGGAGGTTTTCTGCGTGCCGTCCCATGACGGATCCCGCGCGGAACCACCGCACAGAACCTCCTGTTACGGAAAGACCGTGACCGTTAGCCCGAAGGAGGTGGGTTCGCATGCGTGCATATGAACTGATGGTGCTGATTGATCCCGAAGTGGACGAGCGCACCGTTGAGCCGACCCTGCAGAAGTACCTCGAGGTCGTCACCAAGGACGGCGGCACCGTGGACAACTTCGATCTCTGGGGCCGGCGCCGCCTGGCCTACGAGATCCAGAAGAAGTCCGAGGCCATCTACGTCGTCATCAACTTCACGTCCTCCCCGGACACCGCGAAGGAACTCGACCGCCTGCTGGGCCTGAACGAGATCGTCCTGCGCACCAAGATCATCCGCCCGGAAGAGCAGAAGATCACCGCGAAGTGATCCGCCGCGGCGCTCCACGGCGCCGCAGCACCCGTTGAGCCCAGACGACCAGAACGTCCGAAGCGTCCACAGGAGGCACCATGGCCGGAGAGACCATCATCACCGTCGTCGGAAACCTGACGGCAGACCCGGAACTGCGGTTCACCCCGTCCGGTGCCGCGGTGGCGAACTTCACCATCGCCTCCACCCCGCGGACCTTCGACCGCCAGGCGAACGAGTGGAAGGACGGGGAGACCCTGTTCCTCCGCGCGTCGATCTGGCGGGAGGCGGCCGAGAACGTGGCCGAGTCCCTGACCAAGGGCATGCGCGTCGTGGCCCAGGGCCGGCTCAAGGCCCGCAGCTACGAGACCCGCGAGGGTGAGAAGCGCACCTCCTACGAACTGGACGTCGACGAGATCGGCCCCTCGCTGCGGTACGCCACGGCCAAGGTCACCAAGTCCGGCCGCGGTGGCGGCGGATTCGGCGGTGGCCAGGGCGGCGGATTCGGCGGTGGCCAGGGCGGCGGATTCAACCAGGGCGGGAACGCCGGAGGCCAGGGTGGCGGCAACGCCGGCTGGGGCGCCGGTGGTGGCTCGAACGATCCGTGGGGTGGGTCCTCCACCTCCGCGGGGTCCTGGGACACCCCGGGCAACGACGAGCCCCCGTTCTGATCGACGCAGTACCGATACACCACGGCGACCGGGCCCGGCCCGGCCGCCCACCCCGGAGGGGCAATGTCCCACAGGACACCCACCCCGCCGGGACCGCGCAGGAACCGTTTCCCGCGCGGTGACAGCAGGCGGCCCCGCCGCCTGCGATCCCATCCCGCAGAACCGTTCTGCGGGCTCCCGACGATTGAAGGAGCACCACGATGGCGAAGGCTGAGATCCGTAAGCCCAAACCAAAGTCCAACCCGCTGAAGGCCGCTGACATCACCGTCATCGACTACAAGGACGTCGCGCTGCTGCGCAAGTTCATCTCCGACCGCGGCAAGATCCGCGCGCGTCGCGTGACCGGCGTGACCGTGCAGGAGCAGCGCAAGATCGCCCAGGCCATCAAGAACGCCCGTGAGGTCGCCCTGCTTCCTTACTCCGGCGCTGGCCGCGGCTGATCGAGCGAGTCGAGGAAGGAAGATACAGATGGCAAAGCTCATTCTGACCCAGGAAGTGACCGGCCTGGGCTCCGCCGGTGACGTCGTCGACGTCAAGAACGGCTACGCCCGCAACTACCTGCTGCCGCGCGGTTTCGCGACCCTGTGGACCAAGGGCGGGGAGAAGCAGGTCGAGTCCATCAAGGCCGCTCGGCAGATCCGCGCCGTGAAGTCTCTCGAGGAGGCCAAGGCCCTCGCCGAGAAGCTGCAGTCGGCCCCCGTGCGTCTCGAGGTGACCGCCGGTGAGGGTGGCCGCCTGTTCGGTGCCGTCAAGGCCGCCGACGTGGCCGAGGCCGTCGAGGCCGCCGGGCTCGGCAGCATCGACCGCCGCACCGTGACCCTGCCGACCGCCATCAAGGCGCTCGGCCGGTTCCAGGCGCACGCGCGTCTGCACGAGGACGTCCTGGCCGTGATCGACCTGGACGTCGTCTCCACCAAGGCCAAGAAGAAGTGACCCTCTAGTCACTGTCTGACCTGCTGGCCGGGGCCGGCCGGATCCCCTCCCGGGGACCGGCCGGCCTCGCCGCGTTCAGCCTCCTGCCGTGGCCAGGAACACCGGGAACGGCGTGCCGTCCTTGTCGATCGTCGAGAAGTCCCGGACGGAGACCCCGGTGAACCCGGCGTCCGTGAGCCACCGTGCGAGCTGGTGCCGGTCGAAGCCCGGGTGGCCGTCGAAGTCGTGCAGGTGTGCGTGGAAGGAGCCGTCCTCGGTGTCGAGGTCGGCGATCGCGACGTGGCCGCCGGGCGCGAGGCAGGCGCGAAAGCCTGCGAGCACCCGCGGGACGTCGTGGACGTGGTGCAGGACCAGGCTGGCGACCACCAGGTCGAATTGCTCGTCCGGCGCGCTACCGGTCTCCAGGTCCAGGTCCCAGACGCGCGTGCCGGGCGGCAGCGCCCCCTGGGCGACCTTGTCCTCGGCCACCCGGCGCATACCCGCGGAACGGTCCGCCAGGGTCACGGCGCCGACGTGCGGAACCAGTGCCTGGGTGACGAGCCCGGTGCCCGCCCCGTACTCCAGGAGCCGTTCGTCCCCCGTCAGGGCCAGGGCGGAGGTGAGGGCGTCGGCCAGCCGCCGTGCCTCCTCGGCCTTGCCCGGTTCGGCGTCCCAGGTGGCGGCTGCCTCGTCGAAGTGCTCATCGGCCATGGCCGCGCTCCTGGTCGAGTTCCTCCATGACATACCGGTAACCGGTGCGGATGAGCTCCTCGAGCACGTCCAGGTCCACGTCCGCCAGCTTGTTGATGTACAGGCAGGCCTTGCCCAGCTTGTGCTTGCCCAGCCTCGCCAACAGGGCCGGTGCCTCCGGCTGTCCGGTGAGGCCGTAGAGGGATAGATTGGCCTTGCGAGGTGAGAAGCCGGTGGCCAGCGCGTCGCCGCTGTGGCCGGAGGCGTACTCGTAGTGGTACTGGCCGTAGCCGACCATCGCGGGTCCCCACATCACGGGGTCCTGCTGCGTGATGCGCCGGAACATCGCGTCGAGGACCTCGGCGTCGGCCCGGCGCACCGGGTGATCGACCTCCGCGATGAACTCCTCGACGGGTACGTCCGTGGGCGCCGTCGTGTTCTGGTATCCCGTCATCCGACCATCATGGCAGCCCGGGGCGCGCGGGGAATCTGAAACACCCGCCGGCCCGGAGGTCGTCCCCGCGCAGTAGCCGGGTGACGAAGGTGACATGGCGGTGAACCCCGGGGTGCCTCCAGGTGCACCAGAAGCACTGCAGGGCTGCACAAACGATGATACAAACCGTGTGGACAACCTGTGGATAACTGTGAAGAACGCTCCGTCCAAGTTGCGGTTCCGCGGCTGTGGGTGCTACGCGAAGCGGCATAATCCCCAGCAACATTCCTTTCTATCCACAGGCTGTTTCCCACGAAACCCCAGGTCACACCGCAGGTGTGGAAGAACTCTGGCGCCTGTCCCCAGAGTTGTCCCCACGCTGTGCACACAACACGCCTGTGAATTCACAAGTTATCCACAGAGCCTGTGGGAATCCCGGTTGAGCGGGGTCAGGGGGGCGAGTAGTCTCTCGTGGTACCCACAGGACGGGCCGGGTATTGGCCGGGATCCGCGGCGCGCATCCGGCTGGCATCGTCCGTGGAGTCCGTCGCATCGCGAGCCCGGTGCGGCGGGCTCCCCAGGGGCACCGCACCGCGGGGAGCTGCCGGGCCGCCCGGTGACAATGAAAGGGAATCAACTTCTTGGCAATCGAGCACTTTGAGGCTGCCGACGGTGTCGGCACCTCGCGGGCCAGCCTCCTTCCTCCCCAGGACCTCGTGGCCGAGATGTCCGTCCTGGGCGGCATGATGCTCTCCAAGGACGCCATCGCGGACGTCGTGGAACTGCTGCGGGGCAATGACTTCTATAAGCCGGCGCACGAGTTGATCTACGAGGCGATCATCGACCTCTACGGCCGCGGCGAGCCGGCCGACGCGGTGACCGTCGCCGACCTGCTGAACAAGCGCCAGGAGCTGGCGCGCGTCGGCGGTCCTGCCGTGCTCCATGAGCTGGTCCAGTCCGTCCCCACCGCCGCCAACGCCGGCTTCTACGCGGAGATCGTCCGCGAGAAGGGCGTGCTGCGCCGCCTGGTCGAGGCCGGGACCAAGATCGTCCAGATGGGGTACCAGCAGGACGGCGAAGTCGAGGAGATCGTCAACGAGGCCCAGGCCGAGGTCTACAAGGTCGCCGAGACCCGTCAGTCCGAGGACTACGTGCCCCTGTCCGGCATCCTCGAGCACACCGTGGACGAGATCGAGGCGGCCGGGTCCCAGGGCGAGGGGATGACCGGCGTGCCGACCGGCTTCTACGAGTTCGACGAGCTGACCCAGGGCCTGCACGGGGGTCAGATGATCGTCATCGCCGCGCGTCCGGCCGTCGGCAAGTCCACGATCGCCCTGGACTTCGCCCGCTCCGCTGCGATCAAGCACAACATGACCACCGTGTTCTTCTCCCTGGAGATGGGCAAGAACGAGATCGCCATGCGCCTGCTCTCGGCCGAGGCGACGATCGCGCTGCAGGACCTGCGCAAGGGCACCATCCGGGACGAGCAGTGGTCCAAGATCGCCGCGACGGTGGGGCGGTTGAACGACTCCCCGTTCTTCATCGACGACTCACCGAACATGTCCATGATGGAGATCCGGGCCAAGTGCCGCCGGCTCAAGCAGAAGCACGATCTCAAGCTCGTGGTGCTGGACTACCTGCAGCTGATGAGTTCGGGCAAGAAGGTCGAGTCCCGTCAGCAGGAGGTCGCCGAGTTCTCCCGCGCGCTGAAGCTGCTCGCCAAGGAGCTCGAGGTCCCCGTGATCGCGCTGTCCCAGCTGAACCGTGGCTCCGAGCAGCGCACGGACAAGAAGCCCCAGGTCTCGGACCTGCGCGAGTCCGGGTCGATCGAGCAGGACGCGGACATGGTCATCCTGCTGCACCGCGAGGAGGTCTACAACAAGGAGACCGAACGCGCCGGCGAGGCAGATATCATCGTCGGCAAAAACCGCTCCGGCCCCACCGCCAACATCGTCGTCGCCTTCCAGGGCCACTACTCGCGCTTCTCCAACATGGCCTCGGAGATGCCCTCGGACACCGGCGGCTTCTGATCGGTGCGCAACCAGCCCACCCCCGAGCACCCCGGCAAGCCTGACCCAAACCCCGCCGGA
>DATBUG010000547.1:0-1543 GCA_036516315.1 Citricoccus sp. | reverse complement strand
GGCATGACGGGGCTCGAGCTGGACACCCTGCTGGAGGTGGAGCACCGGGGCTGGCAGGCCCTGTGCACCGGGAACGGCGGCCGTTTCTACGGCGAGCTGATGACCCCGGACGCCGTCATGGTGCTCGTCAACGGCATGGTGCTGGACCGCGGGTCCGTCGCCGCATCCCTGGACGACGCCCCGCCCTGGAGTGCCTACCGGCTGGAGGACCCCCGTCTGGTGCCCACGGGAGCGGATGCGGCCGCCCTGGTCTACCGCGCGACCGCCTCACGCCCGGGTGAGGCGGAACCGTTCACCGCCCTGATGTCCAGCCACTACCGCCTCGTCGCCGGCACGCCGCGGCTGACGCTGTATCAGCAGACCACCATCACGCACTGACCACAGGCCGCACGCGGGGCCCGGCCACCGCACACCCGCCACGTCCACGCCCGGCACCCTCCCCACCCACACACCCATCGTTATGAGGGCAGAGTTCCCTAGTACGTGGGCCCACAACCCGAGAACCCTGCCCCGAAAACGCATGGGGTGGGGGTAAGCGCTGACCCGGGGAAGTGGGTCAGGCGGAGAAGGTGCGGCCCGTGAGGCGCTCGTAGGCCTCCACGTAGCGCGCCCGGGTCTTCGCCACGACGTCGGCCGGCAACGCCGGGGGCGCCTCGCCCGAGGTCCGGTCCCAGCCGGACTCCGGCGAGGTCAGCCAGTCGCGGACGAACTGCTTGTCGAAGGACGGCTGGGCGCGCCCGGGCTCGTAGTCCTGAACGTCCCAGAACCGCGAGGAGTCCGGGGTGAGCACCTCGTCGCCCAGCACGATCCGCCCCTCGGCGTCCAGGCCGTACTCGACCTTGGTGTCCGCCAGGATGATCCCGCGCTCCCGGGCGATCCGCTCGGCCCGGGCGTACAGGTCCAGGGTGAGCTCCCGCAGCCGCTGGGCGGGGGTCTGCCCGATGAGCCGGGCCATCTGTTCGAAGGTGATGTTCTCGTCGTGCTCGCCCACGTCCGCCTTGGCCGAGGGCGTGAAGATGGGCTCCTCGAGCCGGGAGCCGTCCACGAGCCCGGCGGGCAACCGGATCCCGGTCACGGTGCCGGACTCGCGGTACTCGGCCAGGCCGGAGCCGGTGAGGTAGCCGCGGGCGATGCACTCCACCTCGAACATGTCCAGGCGCCGGACCACCATCGCCCGTCCGGCCACGGCGGCCGGAACATCCACGGACACCACGTGGTGCGGCGCGTCCAGCTGCTCGAACCACCACAGGGACAGCTGCGTGAGCACGGCACCCTTGTCCGGGATCTCGGTCTCCAGCACGAAGTCGTAGGCGCTGATCCGGTCCGAGGCCACCACGAGCAGCGTCGCGGACTGCCCGGGGGCGGTGTCGGCCGGCTCGTACAGGTCCCGCACCTTGCCCGAGTACACGTGCCGCCAGCCCGGCAGCTGCGGGGCCGCGGTGTCCAGGCCCTTCGACGTCCCGCCCATCAGCGTCCCTCCCCCGCCGGCACGGTGATCTCGCCGCGTTCGGCCTTCAGCGCGATGTCCGTGCGGTGCTGTGAC
>DATBUG010000546.1:0-1502 GCA_036516315.1 Citricoccus sp. | reverse complement strand
GCGGGCGAGGAGGCCGTCGCCCGGCTGGTGGACATCGAGGCCGCGGTCGACGTGCTCGGCGGCAAGATCGAGTTCGAGTCCGGCGAGGAGGGCCGCGAGGACGAGATCCTCGAGCACCTGCTGCGCACGGCCACGGCCCAGACGGTGCGCGAGCGGTTCGCCGGACTGGACCTCGCGCCGTTGGTGGATGCCTTCGACGGGCACCGGACCATCACCACCGGCGAACGGGTCACCGCCGAGGAGTTCCTGGCCGAACTGCCCGAGCTGGAGGACCCTGCCCTGTACGACGAGATCGCCTCCCGGGCCGGTGCCAACGGCGCCTCCGGCCCGGGCCACCGCGCCGGGGCCGTCGAGCTGGCCCTGGAAGGACTGTTCCTGGCCCGGGAGCTGTCCAAGGAGTCCGGGGACGGCGAGACCGTCTACGGCTGAGTGCCCTGAACGAGGGGTGAGGAGGCGTCATGCACCACGGCAGGTCAGCACGCTACGGCCGCTACGCCGGCGGCCCCGATCCGCTCGCGCCGCCCGTGGACCTCTCCGAGGCGCTGGACGCGGTGGCCGAGGACGTCATGGCCGGCTACTCCCCCGAGCGCGCGCTGCGGGAGTACCTGCGGCGCGGCAGCCGGACGATGACCGGGCTGGACGACCTGGCCGGCCGGGTGGCCCAGCGCCGCCGGGACCTGCTGGGCCGGCACCGGTTGGACGGCACGCTGCAGGAGTCGCGGCGCCTGCTGGACGAGGCGGTGCTGGAGGAGCGCAAGCAGCTGGCGCGGGATATCCGGATGGATGACACGGACCGGTCCTTCCGTGAGATGCAGCTGCAGAACCTGCCCGCCTCCACTGCGGCCGCGGTGACCGAGCTGTCCTCCTACGACTGGCAGTCCACGACCGCCCGGGAACGCTACGAACAGATCAAGGACCTGCTCGGCCGCGAGATGCTGGACGCCCGCTTCGCCGGGATGAAGGACGCCCTGCGCCATGCCACGGACGAGGACCGGGCGGCCATCACCGAGATGCTGCGGGACCTCAACGACCTGCTGGACAAGCACGCCCGGGGCGAGGACACCCCGGAGGACTTCGCGGAGTTCATGGCCCGGCACGGGGACCAGTTCCCGGAGGACCCCCAGGACATCGAGGAACTGATCGACACCCTGGCCCAGCGCTCTGCGGCCGCCCAGCGCATGCTGCGGTCCATGACGCCGGAGCAGCGGGAGGAGCTGCTGGCCCTGTCCGCCCAGGCGTTCGGCTCCCCCGAGCTGATGGACCAGCTCAGCCGGTTGGACGCCAGCCTGCAGGGCCTGCGTCCCGGTGAGGACTGGACCGGCGCGGAGTCCTTCGACGGCGACCAGGGCCTGGGCCTGGGGGACGGCACCGGGGTGCTGCAGGACCTCGCCGAGCTCGACGAGCTGGCCGAGCAGCTCTCGCAGTCCTACGCCGGCTCCTCCCTGTCCGACCTCGACGTCGCCGCCCTCGGCCGGCACCTGGACGAGGACGCGGCCGCCTCC
>DATBUG010000545.1:0-10718 GCA_036516315.1 Citricoccus sp. | reverse complement strand
GCTGACCAACGTCTGGAAGCGCACCCGCAAGGACGTGCGGTCCCTGCACGAGAAGATCTTCTACCGTCCGCTGCTGTCCACCACGGCCGCCCTGTCCGCCGAGGAGGTCCGCCTCTCCCCGGAGGCCGTGACCCAGCGCCTGGCCGCCCTCGGTTACCTGGACCCGGCCGGCGCGCTGCGCCACATCGAGGCGCTCACCACCGGGGTGTCCCGCCGCGCCGCCCTGCAGCGGCAGCTGCTGCCGGTCATGCTCGGCTGGCTGGCCAACGGCCCGGATCCCGACGGCGGCCTGCTCGCCTTCCGCCGGCTGTCCGAGTCCCTGGGCTCCTCCCCGTGGTTCCTCGGCATGCTGCGCGATTCCTCGGCGGCGGCCGAACGGCTCTGCCACGTGCTGTCCTCGTCCTCCTACATCAGCGACAAGCTGGAGCACCTGCCCGAGGCCGCGGCCTGGCTGGGCCGGGACCAGGAGCTCAAGCCCATGCCCTTCCCGGCGCAGTGGCAGGAGATCCAGGCCAAGATGGCCCGGCACCCGGACGGGGACGAGGCCATCCGTCAGATCCGGCTGATCCGGCAGCGGGAGATCCTGCGCACCGCGATCGCGGACGCGGCCGGCCTGCTCGACCAGGACGCGGTCGGCGCCGCCCTCGCGGACGCAGACCAGGCCGCCGTGCTCGGCGCCCTGCGGGTGGCCGAGCACGCGCTGCACGGCACGCCCGGACGGCCGGGGCCCGCCGAGGCGTTGACGGACCTGCTGCTGGTGGCCATGGGTCGGCAGGGTGGCCGGGAGATCGGGTACGGCTCGGACCTGGACGTGATGTTCGTCCACCGGCCGCGCCCCGGTGCCGAGCCCGACGCCGCGCAGCGCCAGGCGGTCGAGCTGGCCAAGCTCGTCAGTTCCCTGCTGACCAAGCCCTGCCGGCCTCCGGTGCTGGCCGAGCGTCCGCTGGTCATCGACGCCGACCTGCGGCCGGAGGGCAAGAAGGGGCCCCTGGCGCGGTCCCTCGAGTCGTACCGGGAGTACTATCGGCGCTGGGCCGAGACCTGGGAGATCCAGGCACTGTTGCGGGCCCGGCCGGTGGCCGGCGACGAGGAACTGGCCCGGGACTTCACCGCCTGGGCGGACTCGGTCCGTTACGCGGGAGACCCCGGGCCGACCGCGATCCGGGAGATCCGGCGCATCAAGGCCCGGGTCGAGTCCGAGCGCCTGCCCCGGGGCGCCGATCCGGCCCGCCACCTCAAGCTGGGCCGGGGCGGGCTCTCGGACGTCGAGTGGCTCGTCCAGACGCTCCAGCTCCAGCACGCCGACGCCCACCCCTCACTGCGTACCCCCTCGACCATGGAGGCGCTGGAGGCGCTCGTGCAGGAGGACCTGCTGCCGGCGGAGGACGGTGAGGTCCTGCACCGTGCGTGGCAACTGGCCTCCAGGATCCGGTCCGGGATCGTGGTGTGGTCCGGCAAGTCCTCGGACGTGCTGCCCACCAAGCGTCAGGACCTGGAGGCGATCGCCCGGTGGTGCGGCTACGAACCGGGCAGCGCCAGCCAGCTCGAGGAGGACTACCTGCGGTGCACCCGCCAGGCCCGGCAGGTGTTCGAGAAGCACTTCTACGGGGCCTGAGCGGTCACGGACCGAGTTCGGGCGCGCCGGCGGGTGTGTCGGAAGCGCCCGGGATCAGGCCCGGTCGATCACCTGCGCGCCGAGCAGTTCCAGCGTGCGGCGCCGGGCCTCGAGCTCGGGAGCCGCGTTCGTGATGATCAGCTCATCGGCCTGCACCCGCTCGCGGAAGGCATCCAGGTACTCCCGGACGGTCTCGACGGTCCCCACGGCCGTGTACTTCGCCATGGACAGCACCTGCTCGCCGGCGGGCGAGTGCATGAGCATGGTCACCTCCTCCTCGGTGAGGTCCCGTCCACGCCCGAGCATCTGGCGGATCCGGTAGCGCTGGGAGAGCTCGAGCTGGCGCTGGGCCTCCTCGGCGGAGTCCGCGGCGATGACGTTCAGCGCGGCGATGAAGTGCGGCTCGGGGAAGTCGTCGGACGGTTCGAACGACTCCCGGTAGAGGCGGGCGGCGTGCTCGAGCATCTGCGGCGCGAAGTGCGAGGCGAAAGAGTACCCCAGGCCCAGGGCCGCGGCCAGCTGTGCACCGTACTGGGAGGAGCCCAGGACGAACAGCGGCACATCGGTGCCCTTGCCGGGGTAGGCGTCCACCCCGGGGATCATGGACTGACCCTTGAGGTAACCCTGGAGCTCCTTGATGTCCCGTGGGAAGGTGTCCGCCGCCGAGGGCTCGCGGCGCAGCGCCATCATGGTGCGCTGGTCCGTGCCCGGTGCCCGGCCCAGGCCCAGGTCGATCCGCCCGGGATGGATCTCCGCCAGCGTGCCGAACTGCTCGGCGATGACCAGGGGCGCGTGGTTGGGCAGCATGATGCCCCCGGCGCCGAGGCGGATCGTCGACGTGTGGGCGGCGACGTGGGCGATGAGCACCGCGGTGGCCGAAGAGGCGATGGAGGGGAAGTTGTGGTGTTCCGCGAACCAGATTCGGTGGAACCCCTGCTCCTCGGCCGTGCGGGCCAGCTCCACGCTGGCCCCCACCGCTTCCGCGACGGGCTGGCCCGGCAGGACGGTGGACAGGTCGAGGATCGACAACGGGTACGTCACGAGGTGCCTTTCACGAGGGTGTATACCCCAGGCACAGCCCGCGCGCCGCGTGTTCTATTCCCGGGCCCCACACGGGGCCCCAGGGCCGGAGACGCCGCGGGCGGCGCGGTCACGGCCTCAAGGCCGTCACCACGCCGCCCGGTCACGGACAGCGGCCTGAGGCGGCAGCGCACCGCCGGCGGTCACACGCCGTAGTACAGCTCGAACTCGTAGGGGTTCGGGCGGATGGACAGCGGCAGGATCTCGTGCTCGCGCTTGTACGCGATCCAGGTCTCGATCAGGTCCTCGGTGAACACGTCACCGGCCAGCAGGAACTCGTGGTCCTCCTCCAGCGCCCGCAGCGCCTCCTCGAGGGACGCCGGCGCCTTCTGGATGCTGGCGGCCTCCTCGGCGGGCAGTTCGTAGAGGTCCTTGTCGATCGGCTCGGCCGGCTCGATCCGGTTGCGGATGCCGTCCAGGCCCGCCATCAGCTGCGCGGCGAAGGCCAGGTAGGGGTTGCTCGAGGGGTCCGGCGCACGGAACTCCAGGCGCTTGGCCTTCGGGTTCGACCCCGTGATGGGGATGCGGATGGCCGCTGAGCGGTTGCCCTGGGAGTACACCATGTTGATCGGGGCCTCGAAGCCCTTGACCAGGCGACGGTAGGAGTTGACGGTCGGGTTGGTGAACGCCAGGACCGCCGAAGCGTGCTTGAGCAGACCACCGATGTACCACCGGGCGGTGTCGGAGAGGTTGGCGTAGCCCTTCTCGTCGTAGAAGAGCGGCTCCCCGCCGTTCCACAGCGACTGGTGGCAGTGCATGCCGGACCCGTTGTCCCCGAAGACCGGCTTCGGCATGAACGTGGCGGTCTTGCCGAACGCGTCGGCGGTGTTCTTGACCACGTACTTGAACTTCAACAGGTCGTCCGCCGCATGGGTAAGGGTGTTGAACTTGTAGTTGATCTCCGCCTGGCCCGCGGCGCCGACCTCGTGGTGAGAGCGCTCGACCTCCAGGCCGACCTCGTCGAGGGCCACGCAGATCGCGTCCCGCAGGTCCGCCTGCTTGTCCACGGGCGACACGGGGAAGTATCCGCCCTTGACGCCGGTCTTGTGCGAGAGGTTGCCGCCCTGCTCCTCACGGCCCGAGTTCCACCAGGCCTCGTCGGAGTCGACCGAGTAGAAGCTGTGGTTCGGGGTGGAGGTGTAGCGCACGTCCTCGAAGATGAAGAACTCGGCCTCTGAGGCGAAGTTCGCGGTGTCCGCGATGCCGGTGGAGGCCAGGTACTCCTCCGCCCGCTGGGCGACGCCGCGGGGATCGCGGTGGTACGGCTCACCGGTGCGCGGGTTCACGATGGAGAAGTTCATCACCAGCGTCTTCTCGGCACGGAAGGGGTCCACGTAGGCGGTGGCCACGTCCGGGATCAGCTGCATGTCCGACTCGGCGATGCCCTGGAAGCCCCGGATGGAGGACCCGTCGAAGAGCTGGCCCTCGGTGAAGAAGTCTTCGTCCACGGCCTTGGCCGGCAGGTTGAAGTGCTGCTGGACCCCGGGGAGGTCGGTGAAGCGAACGTCGACGAAGACGATCTCCTCCTCCTGGATGAAGGTCAGGGCGTCCTGGACGGATGTGAACATCTGAGTGCTCCTCAAGGTTTCGTTAGGAATGGGGTCAGCCTATCCGGAGGCCGTGAAGCGACCGTGTCGGACGTGTTTCGGGCGTGTAACACGGGCCACGCCGTCCCGCGCTGCGAGTCCGCGCTACGAGTCTTGGGCCGGGTCCTGGGACCGCGGTCGGCCCCACGCGCCTGAGGGTCAGGACTCGCTAGAGTGGAGCGGTGGCACGATCCAGGAAGAACAGCGACGAGACCGCCGGCACGCCGGACGAGCGGCTCATCACCCGTCGAGACATGGCCGGCTGGGTGGGAGGCACCGAACGGTCCGGAACCCACGGCCGGTGGCCGGGGGAGCACCTCGGGCTCGCTCAGCAGGGGCCGACGTCGATGGCCGGCTGGGGCGCGCGGGTACTGGCGCTGTTCATCGACTACGTGATCCCCACGGCGGTCTCCGCCGCCTGGTTCGACGGCCACCCCCTGGTGACCCTCGGGGTGTTCGCGGTACTGCAGACCCTGGGCGTCGGCCTGCTCGGGACCACCCTGGGCAAGCGGCTGGTCCGGATCCAGGTCGTGCGCGTCGGCGGCGCCGTGACGGGCCTGCCCCGGGCCCTGCTCCGGACGGTCGCGCTGTGCCTCGTCGTGCCGCCGCTGGTGATCGACGGCGACGGCCGTGGCCTGCACGACCGACTGGCCGGGACCGTGCAGATCCGGATGTGACGCCCGTGCCGGTGACGAGGACCGGAGGCGACGGGACCGGGGACGGTGCACGGCCGGCCTAGCGCCCGCGCATCGCCTTGCGGTCCGGACGCGCGCGGTAGGGGTCGATGCCCTTCGGAATGGGCATCTTCGCGGACCCCAGGGCGCTCAGGCGCTTGTCGACCGCCTGCACCTCCTGCTTGGTCAGCGTCTTCTTCATCCGCTTCATCGTCCGGGCGAGTTCGTGCAGCTCGACCTGGCCCTCACCGTGGCCCGTGGCGATGACCTGGATCGGCACGTTGGGCAGGAAGCGCTGCATGTTACGCCGTTCCTTCTCCACGAGCGGGCGGACGCGGTTCGTCGGGCCCTCGGTGATGAGCACGACGCCGGGGCGTCCCACCGCGCGGAACACGGCGTCCTGGGTCTTGGGGCTGACGGCGACGGGCTGCTCGGGAACGATCCAGCCGCGCCGCAGCGTGGAGAGGGCCGCACCGGCCGCACCCGGGCGGCCGTCGATGCGGGCGAAGGCCGCCCGTTCCGCCCGCCGGTTCATGATGATGACCGCGGCCAGCAGGCCGAACGGGATGGCGATGAGCAGCCAGGTGATCCAGTTGTCCAGCAACAGGCCGATCACCAGGCCGACCACGAGCGCACCGACGAAGGCCAGGGCCATCCACAGCACGACCTTGGGATCGTGCGCGCGGGTCATGGTGAAGACCTCGCGCAACTGCTTGAAGACCCCCGGCTTCTTGGTGGCCTTCTTGCGCGCCCGGTTCTCGGCCTTGTTCGCCTTGGCGTCGGCCCGCTCCTGGCGGCGACGCTCACGCTGGGCCTCCTTGACGGCCTTCAGGGCGTCACGGGACGAGGACGGGGATGCTGCGGAATCGGTGCTCTTGGCCATAGTGGCCCTAAGTCTACCGGCCGGCGAGCAGCGTGGACGCCTCCTGGCGCGTGGTGCCGTTGTCCTCGATGTGGGCCAGGTGGTCGGGCATCGGCCGGCCGAGCTTGCGCATGGCGGCGGCGTAGAGGCGGCCGGCCCGGTACGAGGACCGCACCAGCGGCCCGGCCATGACACCGGAGAAGCCGATCTCCTCGGCGCGCTCGGACCACCGCACGAACTCCTCGGGCTTGACCCACCGGTCGATCGGGTGGTGCAGCTTGGAGGGGCGGACGTACTGGGTGATGGTGATGATGTCGCACCCGGCCCGGTGCAGGTCCAGCAGGGCCTGGTCGATCTCGTGGTCCTCCTCACCCATGCCCAGGATCAGGTTGGACTTGGTGACGAGGCCGTCCTCCTTGGCCATGGACAGCACGCGCAGCGACTTCTCGTACGTGAAGGCCGGCCGGATGCGCCGGAAGATCCGCGGGACCGTCTCCAGGTTGTGGGCGAACACCTCCGGACGGGCGTCGAAGACCACCTGCACCAGCTCCGGATCGGCCCCGAAGTCCGGGGGCAGGATCTCCACGCCCGTGTTGGGGTTCAGCTCGTGGACCTTGCGGATCGTCTCGGCGTACAGCCAGGCCGCGCCGTCCTTCTGATCGTCACGGGCGACGCCGGTGACGGTCGTGTAGCGCAGGTTCATCTCACGGATGTTCTCGGCCACGCGGCGGGGCTCGTCCAGGTCGAGGGGTTCCGGCCGGCCGGTGGCGATGTCGCAGAAGTCGCACCGACGGGTGCAGACGTCCCCGCCGATCAGGAACGTGGCCTCACGGTCCTCCCAGCACTCGAAGATGTTGGGGCAACCGGCCTCCTCGCACACGGTGTGCAGCCCGGAGGACTTGACCTTGTTCTTCAGCTGGACGTACTCGGGCCCGATCTCGACCTTGGCCTTGATCCAGTCCGGCTTGCGCTCGACGGGGACCTCGGCGTTGCGGGCCTCGACCCGGAGCAGTCGGCGGCCGTCGGGGGAGAGGCTCACGTGGGGGTTCCTTCCAGCAGGGGTGCTTCGGTGTGGCCGCCGCTGACGGGATCGGCCGGGGCCACCGGGGCCAGGTGCCCCGGTGCCAAGTCGGTGAGGTGTCCGCGCACGGCGGTCACGACGTCGGCGGGGGAGACGTCCCGGCCCGTCTCGGCCGCGATCGTGGTGGAGCCGGCATCGGTGATGCCGCAGGCGATGATGTGGTCGTACGGGGTCAGGTCGTTGTTGCAGTTCAGCGCGAAGCCGTGCATCGAGACGCCGTGGTTGACCCGCAGGCCGATCGCCGCGATCTTACGGTCCGGCAGGGGGCGGCCGGCATCGTCCGCACCACCCAGGATCCAGACGCCGGAGCGCCCGTCCACCCGCTCGCCGGCCAGCCCGTAGTCGGCCAGGGTGCGGATGATGACCTCCTCCAGGAACCAGACGTACTCCTTGACGGCCGCCGGGTCGGCGAGCCGCACCACCGGGTAGCAGACGAGCTGGCCGGGTCCGTGCCAGGTCAGCTTGCCGCCACGGTCCACGTGCACCACGTCCGAGCCGTCGTCGGGCATGTCGGCCGGCTCGGTCCGTTTGCCGGCGGTGTACACCGCCGTGTGCTCCAGCAGCAGCACGGCGCCGGGGGAGCGTTCCTCGACGACGTCGGCGTGCAGGGCCTGCTGCAGGTCCCACGCCTGCCGGTAGTCGACGGTGTCGGGGGAGAGCCCCAGGACGCGGAACGGCGGGAAGGTCGACGCGGACATGCATCCACTCTAGCCCCGGGGGCCGGACCTGTGGATAACCCGCCACGCCATATGCGGTAACGCGCGACGATGGACGGGACGAGCGCCAGGTCACGGACCGTGCATGAGGACGTGCATGAGGACGTGCACGAGGAAGGAGCCGGTATGGACACGGCCGAGCACGCACCGACGGTCCCGGGGTGGCGGGTCAGGCGGGAACTGGGCCGCGGCGGGCAGGCGACGGTGTGGCTGGTGGAGGACCCACAGGGGTTCACGGCGGCGCTGAAGGTCCCCGACCGGCCGGCCGCGACCGCCGCCGAGGCGCTGCGGGTGGAGCTGGAGGCCGTGGGGGAGCTGCGGCACGAGCACGTGGTGCGGCCGTTGGGCGTGGTGGACACCGACCGGGGCCCGGGCCTGCTCAGCGAGTACCACGCCGGAGGTTCCCTCGGTGCCCTCGTGCGTGCCGGCGGTCCGCTGCCCGTGGCCCAGGTGGTCACGGTGCTGGTACCGGTGGCCCAGGCCCTGCATGCCCTGCACGAGCACGGTGTGGTGCACGGGGACCTGTCCCCGGGGAACGTCCTGTTCACCGTCGACGGACGACCGGCGGTGGCCGATTTGGGGTCGGCGCGCCTGTTGGGCGGCGCGGGCGGCGCGTGGGGGACCCCTGGCTTCACGGCCCCGGAGCGCGATGACGTCCTCGGGCCGCTCGGCACGGAGGCCGCTGCTGTCCCGCCCGGGCCCGGTCCGGCCGCGGACGTCTATGCCTTGGCCGCCGTGGGGTGGTTCGCCCTCACCGGCCGTGCACCGGCCCGGACATCGTCACGTGCACCGTTGCCGATGGTCGTCCCGGACGTCCCGCCGGAGGTCGTGACCCTGCTCGAGGCGGGCCTGGACGAGGATCCCCGGGCCCGGCCCAGCGCCGAGCGGTTCGCCGCCGCCTGCTACCGGTGGACCGCCGCCGAACCCGTCGACCTGTACCCGTCGGCGGACCCCGAGGTCGCCATGGAGCTGCCGACCCGCCGCCGGGCGGAGTCGCGACCGCCCCGTGGCCGGAGGCCCTTGGTGCTGGGTGCCGTGACGGCCGTGGCGCTGGCGGTGGCGGCCGGGGCGGCCGCCCTCGTGGTGTCCACGACCACTGCGGCACGGCCGGAGGCCGAGATCGACTCAGCGCAGGGCGAGGGGGCTGGTCCCCCGGTCCCGACGGCCTCGGCACCGGTCTCATCCACGGCGCGGTCCACGGAGCCCACACGGCCCACAGGGGAGGAGAGCGGCGATCACGTCCCGCGCGGGACCGAGGCGGGCCTCGGCGCCCGTGACCTCGCCGACGTCGTCGCCGCGCTCGGACCGGCGCGGGCCGCCGCCCTGGGCTCCCGGGACCGGCAGGACGTGGCGGTGTACACGCTGGCGGGCTCCCCGGCCCGTGAGGGCGACCTGGACCTGGTGGCCGAGCTGCGCCGGCGCGATGTGCGCTACGAGGGGCTGAGGCTGCAGACCGTCGTCTCCGGGCCGGTCGAGCGCTCCGGTGCGGACGCGGCCCGGGTGCCCCTGCGCATGACGATCAGTCCCTACCGGGTCGTCGACGGCGACGGGCGCACGCTGGACCGGACCGGAACGCCGTCGCAGGAGCGGTTGGTGGTAGACCTGGTGCGGACGGACGACGGCTGGCGGGTCCGCCGGATCGATGCCGGCTGAGGCCGGGCGGGAGCCCGGGGACGGGGCCGCCCCGCGGAACGACGACGGCGCCCGTCCGGTCGAACCGGACGGACGCCGTCGTCGTGCATGGCCCGAACCCCTCAGGGACGTCGACGGGCCAGGGGCTCAGGCCGAGTAGTCGCGCCAGAGCACGGCCACGAGGATGTTCACCAGGCCCAAGCCGCCCACGGCGTGGGCCAGGCCGGTGGGCACCGGCTCCCCCTTGTTCTCCTTGCGCCGGCCGAGCAGGGCGGTGACCAGCACAGCCAGGCCGATGAGCAGCTTGACGGTGAGCTTGACCCGGTTGACGGGCCCGTCACCCATCTCCGCGAACCCGAAGAGCAGGAGCCCGGAGACGATCATGCCCAGCGAACCCCACCACTGCGAGGTGGTGACGGTCGGGTTCTTGAAGTGGGCGAGCCACCCTCCGACGATGGCCGCCGCCGAGATGATGTGGATGGCGACGAAGACCGCGGTGATGACCTCCACGCCTACAGCCCCAGCTCGTGCGAGAACTCGCCCTCTTCCAGGCGCGCCTTCACGGTCTGCAGGAACCGGCCGGCGTCGGCGCCGTCGACCAGCCGGTGGTCGTAGGTCAGGGACAGGTACATCATGTGCCGGACCGCGATCACGTCGTTGCCGTCCTGGTCCGTGATGACGCAGGGCCGCTTGACGATGGTCCCGACCCCCAGGATGGCCACGTTCGGCTGGTTGATGATCGGGGTGTCGAACAAGGCCCCGACCGAACCGAAGTTGGTGATGGAGAACGTGCCACCGGACAGTTCATCCGGGCTGATCTTGTTGTTCCGGGTGCGCTCGGCCACGTCCGCGATCTTGGCCGCGACGCCCGAGAGGTTCAGCGAGCCGGCGTCCGAGATCACCGGGACGAACAGGCCCTTCTCGGTGTCCACGGCGATCGCGATGTCCTCGGAGGAGTGGTAGGTGATCTCCGAGGTCTCGGCGTTGTACTCGGCGTTCAGCTTCGGGTGCTGCTTGAGCGCCTCCGCCACGGCCTGGGTGATGAACGGCAGGAAGGTGAGCTTCACGCCGTTCTGGCGCTGGAAGTCGTTCTTGGCCCGGTTGCGCAGGGTCGCGATCCGGGTCATGTCGACCTCGTGCACCTGGGTGAGCTGCGCCGAGACGTCCAGGGACTCCCGCATCCGCTTGGCGATCGTCTGCCGGATGCGCGGTGCCTTCTCCGTGGTGCCGCGCTTGGACGGGTCCACGGTGCTGGCGGCGCCCTTCGGCGCGGACGGGGCGGATGGCGCCGGGGCCTGCTCCGAGGCCGGTCCACGGTCGGCGGACTGCGAGGCCTTGGCGGCCTCGGCGGCGACGAGCACGTCCTGCTTGCGGATGCGGCCCCCGACGCCGGTGCCCACCACGGTGGACAGGTCGACGTCGTGCTGCTGGGCCAGGCGGCGCACGAGCGGGGTCACGTACCCCTCGCCGGG
>DATBUG010000544.1:0-2384 GCA_036516315.1 Citricoccus sp. | reverse complement strand
GGGACCGTGGCGCTGTTCGCCCGGGACGTCGCCGAGCCGCCGTGGGTGCCCGAGGCCGGCCGGTTGCGTCCCGGCCCGGCGCCGGTGCCGGTGGCCCGCGAGGCGCTGCGCGCTGGCGAGGACCGCCAACGGTGGTGGCGTGAACGGTTGCGCGCCGCGTGGCAGGTGTTGGATTCGGTCCCGTCCGTCTGACCGAATTCCCCCTCACCTGCAGTTCACCCGGGCGTCACCGGGGCGCATCCTCCGGGCGTTGTAGGCCATGCACGATGACAGGCGATCTGTCCATCACCACGCATCCTGAGGAGCATCCATGCTGAAGCGCCTGTTGCCCATGGCCGGCCATACCCGGGGCAACCGCCTCCCCATCACCTGTGAGCTCAAGTGCGGCAGCGCCTGCGCCCACCCCGTGCCGAACACCTCGGGCAACCCGCACTTCCGGGACATCGCCAACGCCGCGATCTCCCGCCGCGCCGCACTCGGGATGGGCGGCGGGCTGGCCGCCGCCGTCGTGGTCGGTGCCTCCACCGTGGCCGGCGCCCCCGAGGCCGCCGCGGACCACGGCCGCCGGGGCAAGGGCGCCGGAGGGCTGCGCTTCGAGGCGATCGACCCGGTGCCCCGCACCGTGGACGACATGACCGTGCCGCGCGGCTACGACTGGGAACCGATCATCCGCTGGGGCGACCCGCTGTTCAAGGACTCCCCGGAGTTCGACGCCGCCGCCCAGACCGGGGAGAGCCAGGCGGCCCAGTTCGGCTACAACTGCGACTACCTCGACGTCGTCTCCGACGGTCGCAGTGGGCGCAGCGGCTACCTGGTCTCCAACCACGAGTACACCAACGAGAACATCATGTTCCCGCCGGAGTACATCGCCTCGAACCCGAAGGACGTGGTGGAGGCGGCCATCGCCGCGCACGGGCTGTCCGTGGTCGAGCTGCGCCGCGACGGCCGGGGCGAGCCGTGGGAGTACGTGCGCGGCGGCCGCCGCAACCGGCGCATCACCGGCTTCACCCCGTTCGCCGTGGACGGCCCCGCCGCCGGCTCGGACCTGCTCAAGACCACGGACGACCCGAGCGGCACCCGCGTGCTGGGCACGCTGAACAACTGCGCCGGCGGGACCACCCCGTGGGGGACCGTGCTCTCGGGGGAGGAGAACTTCAACCAGTACTTCGTGGGCTCCGGCGCCGCCGAGGAGCGCCGGATCGGGATCTCGCCCGGGCCGACGGACCGCCAGTGGGAGAAGGTCTACCCGCGGTTCAACCTCAACAACGACGGCTACGCGAACGAGGCCAACCGCTTCGGCTGGATCGTCGAGGTGGACCCCGAGGACCCGGACTCGACCCCCGTCAAGCACACCGCCCTGGGCCACTTCAAGCACGAGGCCGGCACCGCGGTGATCTCCACGGACGGCCACGCGGTGGTCTACTCCGGTGATGACGAGCGCAACGACTACCTGTACAAGTTCGTCTCCCGGAAGAGGTACCGCAAGGGGGACAAGCGCCACAACATGACGCTGCTGTCCGAGGGCACGCTCTACGTGGCGCGCTTCGACGGGGACTCCCCGGCGTCCGAGATCGACGGCAGCGGCGAGCTGCCCTCGGACGGCGCCTTCGACGGGCGCGGCCGGTGGATCCCGCTGGTGCGCAACGACCGGTCCCTGGTGCCCGGGTTCACGGTGGAGGAGGTCCTGGTCAACACCCGCCTGGCCGCGGACGCCGTGGGCGCCACCTCGCTCGACCGCCCGGAGGACGTGGAGACCAACCCGGTCACCGGCAAGGTCTACCTGGCCCTGACCAACAACTCCGAGCGCACCGCCGGCACCGTGGACGAGGCCAACCCCGTGGCCTACACCGACGGGGGCAACCGGGACGGGCACGTGATCGAGCTCGTCGAGCGCCGCGGCGACCACGCCTCGGAGCGGTTCTCCTGGAACATCCTGCTGCTGGCCGGCGACCCGGAGACCTCCGAGACCGCGTACTTCTCCGGGTTCCCCGTGGACAAGGTCTCCCCGATCTCCTGCCCGGACAACCTGGCCTTCGACTCCGAGGGCAACCTGTGGATCTCCACGGACGGCCAGCCCGGCAAGATCGGCTACGCCGACGCCCTGCACAAGGTGACCCTCGAGGGGCGCCACCGCGGCCGCGTGGAGCAGTTCCTGGCGGTACCGGCCGACGCGGAGACCTGCGGGCCGGTCATCCACGACCGGGACAACTCGGTGTTCGTCAACGTCCAGCACCCGGGCGAGGGCGGCGCGTGGGGAGAGCACACCTCCTACTTCCCGGACTTCGTCCCCGGCGGGGAGCTCTCCGGGGACCTGGTGGCCCTGCCCCGCCCGTCCGTGGTGCAGGTGTTCTCGGTCTCCGGCACCGCGGGCGGCCGCGGCGGCC
>DATBUG010000543.1:0-3507 GCA_036516315.1 Citricoccus sp. | reverse complement strand
CCGAGGTTGACCGGGTGCAGCCCGTCCGCGTCCTTGGCCGGGTCGATGCGTTCCAGGACGCGCTGGGTGTCGAGGTGCGCCGGCAACGGCAGCTGGACGATGTACCCCGTGCAGGCCGGGTCCTCGTTGAGCTCGTCCAGCACCCGGAGCAGGTCCTCTTCCGCGATGGTCGCCGGCAGGTCCCGGCGGAGGGAGGCCACGCCGACCTCGGTGCAGTCGCGGTGCTTGCCGGCCACGTAGGAGCGCGACCCGGGGTCGTCGCCGACCAGGACCGTGCCCAGGCCGGGGACGATCCCGGCCTCGGCCAATCGGGCCACCCGGGCGGCCAGGTCCTTCTTGATTGCGGCGGCCGTCGCACGGCCATCCAGCACTCGAGCAGTCATGTCTGTCGCCCCCGCGCCGGTCCTGCGGCCGGTGTCGATCAGGACCGCACCTTCTCCATGCCCGGGTCCACCAGTGGCTCCTCGGTGACGGTGGCCTGTACCTCGCGGTCGAAGGTCCGGACCAGGACCTGGTCCCCCGGAACGAGGTCCTCCGGCACCCAGGCCAGCGCGATCGGCCGGTGCGCGGTGTAGCCGTAGTCGGCACTGGTGACGAATCCGGACGGGGTCCCGTCCACCAGGACCGGTTCGTGCCGGCCGGTGAGCACGGTGATGCCGTCGTCGATCGTGAGGCACCGCAGGGCCTTGCCCCGCCCGGAGCCGGCCAGGCCGGCCTTCTGAGCCAGGGCCCGGGCTCCGACGTATCCGGTCTTGTCCTTCTTCACGGCGAAGCCCAGTCCGGCCTGGTCGGGGTAGTGCCCGGTGTGCATGTCCGTACCCCAGGACCGGTAGCCCTTCTCCAGGCGCAGGCTGTTGAAGGCACCGCGCCCGGCGGCGATGATCCCGTGCGGCGTCCCGGCCTCCCAGAGGACGTCCCACAACCGGGCCCCGTCCTCGGTGGAGGCGTAGATCTCCCAGCCCAGTTCACCGACGTAGGAGAGCCGGAGCAACCGGACCGGAATCCCGGCGATCTCGGTCTCCACCCCCTGGAAGTACCGCAGGCCGTCATTCGTGAGGTCCTGCTCCGTCAGCGGCTGGAGCACGGTGCGGGCGTTGGGTCCCCACAGGCCGATGCAGCAGGTGGTGTCGGTGATGTCCTGAACGGACACCGGGCACTCCGGGTGGGCCTCGGTGAACCTCCGGGCCTGGACGGTCAGGTAGTTCGCGTCGATGCCGCCGTTGATGCCGGCCATGAACCGTTCGTCGCCGAGCCGGGCCACCGTGATGTCGCTGCGGATGCCGCCCGCCTCGTCCAGCATCAGCGTGTAGGCCACCGCGCCGACCTTGCGCCGCATGTTGCCCGTGGTCAACCGGTCCAGGAAGGACTCGGCGCCCGGGCCCGTGATGTCCACCCGGCGCAGGGCCGTCATGTCGTACATCGCCACGTTGGTGCGGGTGGCGTGGGCCTCCGCGGCACTGATGGGCGAGTAGTACTGCCCGGACCATGCGTCTCGCTGCGGGGGGACCCATTCCTCAGGCAGGTCCTCGAGCAGGGACGCGTTCGCCTCGTACCACTGCGGACGCTCCCAGCCGGCCGCCTCGAGGAAGAACGCCCCGAGCTCGCGCTGCCGCTCCACGAAGGGTGAGAGGCGCAGGTTCCGCGGTGAGACCCGCGGCTGCCGCGGATGCTTGATGTGGTAGACCTCGACGAAGCTCTGCGCGGAGGTTTCAAGAATGTAGTCCTGCTCCAACTGGACCTGCTCGAAGCGGTGCAGGTCCATCTCCCGCAGGTCGCTGTCGCTGTGCCCGTCCACCAGCACCTGGGCCAGCGCGCGGGCGACCCCGGCCGAATGAGTGACCCACACGGCCTCGGCCACGTACAGACCGGACACGTTCGAGGCCTCTCCGACCAGCGAGCCGCCGTCCGGGGTGAAGGAGAAGATGCCGTTGAAGGCGTCCTCCACGGACACCTGCGCCAGCTCGGGCAGCAGCCGCTGGCTGTCCTCCCAGGCGGGCGCGAAGTCCTCGGGGGTGAAGTCGAGTCGGGACGGCATGCGGTCGTTCGCGACGTCGACCTCCTGGGGCATCTCGTCGTAACCCACCGGAATGGGCCGGTGGCCGTAGGAGCCGATGCCGATCCGCGATCCGACCTGACGGAAATAGAGATCGTCCTCCTGCAGGCGCAGGATCGGCAACCGGGCGTTGTTGCCCGTGCCCACAGCCTGTTCCACCTCTCCCCGCAGCGACGGCAAGGACGTCGTGCGTACGTACTGGTGGGCCATCGGCACCAGGGGGACGGTCATCCCGACCATTTCCCCGAGCTCGGGGCCCCAGAAGCCACCGGCGCAGATGACGATGTCCGCCGCGATGACCTCCTCCCCACAGCGGACGCCGGCCACCCGTCCGGCCGACTCCTCGATGCCCGTCACCAGGGTGTTCTCCCGGAACACCGCCCCTCGCGACTCGGCCCGCCGGCGCAGCAGCTCGACCGCCAGAAGGGACGAGGCCAATCCGTCCGTCGGCACGTAGAGTCCGCCGAGCAACAAGCTCTCGTCCACCAGCGGGTGCAGCCGCTTGGCCTCCGCCGGGTCCACGACGCGGGACTCCACACCCCAGCAGGCGTTGAAGTTGTTTCGCCGGTGCAGCTCCGCCAGCCGCTCGGGCGTGGTGGCGACCTCTAGGCCACCCACCGGATTGAACGCCGCGGCACCGTCCTTGACCAGCCCGAGCAGCTTGGTCCCGGTGTAGGCGGCCAGCTCCGAGAGCAGTTCAGAGGGGGAGGACTGGAAGACCAGGCCCGGCGCGTGGGAGGTCGATCCCCCCGTCTGGGGGATGGGCCCGCGGTCCACGACCGTGACGTCCGTCCATCCTCGCTCGGTGAGTTCATCGGCCAGGTTGGCCCCGACGATGCCGGCCCCGATCACGACGACGCGTGGAGATTCCATGGTGGTGTCCAATCCGTCAGCCCCCCATGGGGGTTGTACAAGAGTCGTATATGAGCAACGTAGTGATGTGGCTCACCCTCCGTCAAGGGGTGAATCCTGGAGGCCACCCCCCCTCTTGCACGCCGATGTGATGTGGGTTACGTTCTTCCGCATCCGTCATATATCGCGTGCATCTGGCTCTCATATGAGGTGGCGGATACCTGGCCCTGCGGGCCGGGTTCCGCCCCCGGACCGAGAGGCCATCCCATGATCGAGTCCTCACCGACCGTCACCGCACCCCCGGTGCCTGCACGGTCGGCCGCCCCGCCGGGCCTCCGGGCCGGAGGGGCCCTGCGCACCTTCCGGGAGCCCCGGCGCACCACCCTCGCCGAACGCGCCTACCGGGAGATCCGGGCCCGGATCATCGACAACCGGCTGGCCCCGGGCACCCCGCTCGACGAGGAGGCGCTGATCGCCGAGCTCTCGATCGGCCGCACCCCCTTGCGCGAGGCCGTCAAGAGGCTGGAATCGGAGCGGCTGCTGACCATCTATGCCCACCGGGGGACCTTCGTCCCGGAGGTCACGATCCGCGACCTCCGGGA
>DATBUG010000542.1:0-3360 GCA_036516315.1 Citricoccus sp. | reverse complement strand
CCGGGCCGCCGTCGGGCCCGCCGCCCGGGATGCGCAGCGCCAGGCCGTTGACGTCCGGCAGGGCCACCGGCCAGGAGGCCGAGCGGGAGAGCCGGGCGACCAGTTCGGTGGCGCCGGGGGTGTCGAGGAGCGGGGATCCGGTGCGGCCGGGGGTGTCGATGACCAGGCGCCCCGAAGCGACTGTCCCGACCGAGTGGATGGGCCGGTTGCGCCGCAGGGCGCCGAGTGCCCCGAGGCCGAGGCCCAGCCCGGCACCCGCGGCCGCTCCGAGCCCGATCCCGGCCCCCACCCCGAGGGCCCTGCCCGGCACGGTGGCCGACACGGTGACAGGTCTGACCACGGATCAGGCGTGGTTGGCGCGGACCGTCCGGCCCGTCCGGGCGAGCACCTGCTCCTGCCGGGAGGCCTCCGCGGGCACCTCCACGCCCTTCTTGAAGATGCCCGGGGCGTAGGCGGCCTGGCCGTAGCCGTCCACGGCGGCGTCCACCTCGGCCAGCTCTTCCTCGGTCAGCCGGTGGTCCTCGCCCTGCGAGGTGGCCAGGTCCCATCGGTGCACGATCAGGTCCATCCCGTAGAAGTCCATCAGGACCTGGCCGACCGTGGAGTCCCCGAAAGGGGTGACGAGGGGTTGGGAGACCAGCTCCTCGTCCCGCACCAGCGCGGCCATGGCGGCGGCGTGCTGGTTCCACCGCTCGGCGGGGTCGCCCTCCCCCTCCGGGATCTCGCGGTCCTGACGGCCCATGAACTCCCGGTGCGTCTGGATCAGGTGGTTCACGACGTCGGCCGCGGTCCAGCCCTCGCAGGGGCTCTGCGCGTCCCAGTCCGTGACGGCGTTGATCACGGCGGTCAGCGGTTCGGCATGGCGGTCCCAGGTCTCGGCGAGTGTGCTCATGAGGCCATTGTGCTCAGTTTCCCGCCCCCCTGGGAAGGTCCAGGTCCAGCCGCTGACCTCGCCATTGCGAGCGCAGCCACCGGTCGTGGCTGGCGACGACGACGGCCCCCGGGTAGTCGGGGATCGAGGCCTCCAGCCGGGTGGCCAGCAGCAGCGAGAAGTGGTTGGTCGGCTCGTCCAGCAGCAGCACGTCCGGGGGCGCGGCGAGCAGGACGGCCAGGTCCAGCCGGCGCCGTTGACCCACGGACAGGGCCCCCACCCGCTGGTTCTCGTCCCGCCCGGACAGCAGCCCGAACGTGCCCAGGGGCACGCGCTCGACCCGCTCGGTCCCGACGGCGGCGCGGTAGGCCCCGACGACGGTCGTCTCCGGGTCCTGCGGTGCCGGCTCCTGGCCGAGCAGGCCCACCGTCAGGCAGGCAGTCCCACCGGTACTGCCGGGACCGCCGGGATAGCGGGTGACCGAGCCGGCGTCGGGCTCCAGCTGGCCGGCCAGCAGGCGCAGCAGCGTGGTCTTGCCCGCCCCATTGGGCCCGGTGAGCAGGACCCGGGACCGCACCCCGAGCGCCAGGGAGACCGGGGCGAGCCGTCCGCGGACGGCCACCTGCGTGGCCACCAGCACCGGGCCGGCCTGGCTGATGAGCTGGGACCCGGTGGGGTGAGAACCGGCCGGGCCGGAGCGGGCGGCGTGTGCGCCGGCGTCCAGGCCGGCGAAGCGCAGCACGGCCGGCGGCCGGTGGACCTGGGCCTCCTCGAGCCGTTCCAGGGCCGTGGCGGCGTCGTTGACGCGGCGCCGGACCACCTTGGCGTTGCGGTCCGAGGAGAACTTCTGGGCCATCTTCCCCTCGGTCCGCGGCGGGCGGTCCGCGTGCCCCACGGTGTGGTTCGCGGCCACCTGCCGCCGCAGCCGGCGCAGTTCCTCCTGTTCCTGGCGGTACTGCCGTTCCCAGCGGGCGCGTTCGTCCACGCGGTGCAGCAGGTACTGCGAGTAGGTGCCGCCGAACCGGGTGATCCCCACGCCGGCGCCGCCACCCGGTCCTCCCTCGCCCCGGCCCGCCTCGACGAGGAGGCGGTGCGGCCTGGGGGCGGGGTCGAGGTCGAGCAGCGTGGTGGCGGTCTCGTCGAGGAAGGCCCGGTCGTGGCTGGCGATCAGCACCGGTCCGGTCCAGTCGGCCAGCAGGTCCACGAGCAGCCCGGTGGCCCGGTCGTCGAGGTGGTTGGTCGGTTCGTCCAGCAGCAGGGTGTCCGGCCGGCGCAGCAGCAGCCAGGCCAGGGACAGCCGGGAGAGCTGGCCGCCGGAGAGGTCCCCGGCGCGCCTCCCGCGCCCGACGCCGGCCAGGCCCAGGCCTTCGACGACCCGGTCGGCGAGGTGCTCGGCATCCCAGGCCCGGGTGCGGGTGGCCTCCGCGAGGGCGCGGTCATAGGCCGCGACCGTCCGGTCCGTGCGGTCCGTCCGGTCATCGGGAGCTCCGGGTGCCTCGGCGAGCGCCGCGGCCAGCCGGGCGACCTCGTCCACGAGCCGGCGCTGGTCCGCGGTGGCCTGGGCCAATACCTTGTCCACGGTCAGGTCCGGGCTGAAGGGCGGTTGCTGATGGTAGAGCCCGACGCTGCCGGGGGCGGAGACCCGGCCGGCGTGGTCCTCGTCCAGGCCGGCGACGATGCGCAGCAGCGTGGTCTTGCCCGTGCCGTTCTCCCCGATCAGGCAGGCGCGCTCGCCGGAGGAGACGGTGAAGCTGATGTCCGTCAGCACGCGGCGGTCCGCGAAGGAGCGGGAGACGCCGTCCACCACAAGGTGGTCGGCCCCGCCGGCGGTGGAGGACGCGGGCAGGCGAGCGGCCCGCCGGGATGCGGGCACGGCGGGGTCACGGAGTATGGGGTGGGTGGAGGTCATGGTGGTCCTGGTGCAGGCAGTCGGGACCCGCCGGGCACTGAAGAGGCCGCGGACGCGGGACGGACGGTGCTCAGGACTTCATGGCACCCCAGGGTAGGCCTCAGGGGCGCACCGCGTCCACCCTGTGCCGCAGGGCCACTGCGCCCCCGATGAAGCGCCGCTCGTCGAGCAGGGTCAGGTCCAGTCCGAGGCCGGGCGGGAACACGGCCAGTCCGCCGCCGATGACGACCGGCAGCAGGACCTGGCTGACCTCGTCGACCAGTCCGGCCCGCAGGGCGTGGGCGGCCAGCGTCGGCCCGGCGATCAGCAGGTCCCCGGACGCCTCCTGCTTCAGCCGCCGGACCTCCTCGGGATCGAACCGGCGCTGGAGCCGGGTGCGCCGCGTGCTCGCCTCCGGCAGCGTCGAGGAGTAGACGACCTTGTCCGCGTCCTGCCAGCTCCGGGCGAACTCGGCGGTCTCGGGGGCCGAGGCGGCCAGGTCCGGGTCGTTCTCCCAGGGGGTCATCAGCTCGTAGGTGCGGCGGCCGTAGAGGTGGACGGTGATACCGGCCAGCTCGTCGTTGGCGAACTGGTGCACCTC
>DATBUG010000541.1:0-2299 GCA_036516315.1 Citricoccus sp. | reverse complement strand
GGCCAGCATGGTCTCGGCGTCGGACGCACGGGGTCCGATGTGGCGGCTGGTGAAGGGGGCCGAGGCCGCGTCCCGCGGCTCGTTGCGTTCACCGGTGGACGGGGTGGCGATGGCGTTCATGGGTTCTCCTCCAAGGCACGTCTCGTGCGCGTTTCGGTTCCTCCCCGCTCTGTCATCGACCTGAGAGATTCCGCACGCATCTGGAGGATACGTGCTTGCACCGTCGGTGGCCGAAGCGTGGGGGCCCGGCACTTTCCAGAGACGCCGACCCCGCGCGGTACAGGGGCCTGAGAGATTCTCGGGGAGAGATTGCTCCTTCGGCGTCCGCCACCGCCGGTCCCGGAGCCCGGATCCCGCGGTGCCGGCACTCTCCCGCGCGGGAGGTGTGGCGTGCTCTCAGTCTGGCACAACCGCCCGGGCGGCGCCCCATGTGACCGGCACGCCGGACGGCGCCGTGGTCCCGCCCCGGCGCCGGCCCGCGCGGGGGACGTCAGAACACCGGCAGGCCCCCGGTCACGCCCAGCACCGCCCCCGAGACGAAGCTCGCCTCGGCGGGGCTGGCCAGGAAGACGTAGGCACCGGCCAGTTCCGCGGGCTGGCCGATCCGGCCCAGCGGCGTGTCCGCGCCCATGTGGGACACGGCCTCGGGCGTCTTGGTGGCCGGCTGCAGGGGCGTCCAGACCGGCCCCGGGGCCACCGCGTTCACCCGGATGCCCTGCGGGCCGAGCTCGCCGGCCAGGTTCGCCGTGACGTTGTTCAGCGCGGCCTTGGTGGCGGCGTAGTCCACCATGGTCTCCGAGGGCTGATAGGCCTGCACCGAGGTGGTGTTGATGACGCAGTCGCCGTGGGACAGGTGGGGCATGCAGGCGCGGGTCAGCCAGAGCGTGCCGTACAGGTTGGTGCGCACCGCGCGGTCCAGGTCCTCGGTCCGCAGCCCCTCGATCCCCGGTTCCCCGCGGGCCCAGTGGTAACCGGCGTTGTTGACCAGGATGTTGAGCCCGCCCAGTCCGGCGACCGCCTCCTCGGCGATGCGGGCGCACTCCTGCTCGTCGCGCAGGTCCCCCGGCACGGTCACCGCGGTGCGGCCGGCCTTGTCGATCCAGCCCACCACGTCCTGGGCGTCCTCCTCCTCCTCGGGGAGGTAGTTGATCGCCACGTCCGCGCCCTCGCGGGCGAAGGCGATCGCCACGGCCCGCCCGATGCCCGAGTCACCGCCGGTGATCAGGGCCTTCAGCCCCTCGAGCCGGCCGCGGCCGACCCAACTGGACTCCCCGTGGTCCGGTACCGGGTCCATCGCCGCGGTCAGCCCCGGCGGTTCCTGCTGCTGCGGCGGCATGGTCCCGTCCCCGCCGGCCATCGACTCGGCGTGCCGAGCCACCTGGGGATCCTCGTGCTGTGTCATCGCATCGCTCCGTCCTTCGCCGTGCGATCCCGTGCCGGGACCCGTCCCCGCCACCGTAGGCCGTGGGCACGGGCCGGCGGAACCCGGGGCCCTCCGGTCAGCAGCCGGCCGGCGTCCGGTCGCGTCACGCCGCCAACGGGTCAGCGTCCCGCCGCCAACCGGTCAGCGGCGCGTCACCGGCGTCGCAACCACATCGGCAGCCCCGCCAGCAGGAGCGCTCCGGCCACGCCGGCGAACGTGGGACCAGCCCCCAGGTAGGTGAAGCCGAGTCCGCCGAGCAGCCCAGCCACGCCGAGGCCGGTGTCGAACGTCATGTTCCACCCCACACTGGCCTGGCCGGGGGTCCGGGCGCGGGCGAACGCCAGCACCAGACTCGCGGACTGGACCGTGCCCACGCCCACGCCCATGACGACGAGGCAGCCCGCCAGGGCCCATCCCGGGGCCGCGAGCGCCACGGTGACCAGGCCGGCCACGGTCAGCGCGATGCCGGCCGCGTACACGGATCCGGGGCGCCCGCGGTCCGTCAGCGCGCCGGCCGCCCAGCGTCCCACGACCGCCGTGCCCTGCATGGTGGCGATGTACACGGCGGCGTTGGCGCCGTCCCCGCCGGGCCCGAAGGCGATGACCAGCCCGTAGGCGCACATGCTCACGAGGAACGGCAGCAGTACCACCCCCAGGGCCGCCCAGGACCGCTCCCCCGCGGCCACCGGGGACGGGGACGTGCCGGTGTCCTGCCGGGAGGCCTCCGGCCGTTCCACGTTCCGTTGCGCGCTGGAGCGGTGCGGGACCCGCCGGATGGCCAGCAGTCCCACGGCCACCGCCAGGGCGGCGACGAGCCGGAACACCTCGAGCGTGACCTGGCCGCTGAACCACAGGCCCACGGGCGCGCCGACGGCG
>DATBUG010000540.1:0-7348 GCA_036516315.1 Citricoccus sp. | reverse complement strand
GTCAGGACTGGCCGGGACCGCCGTCGGCGAAGTCCTCGGGGTCCACGGAGTCCAGGAACTCACGGAACTTGCTCAGCTCCGCGTCCCGGTCCACGGCACCGGACGGCCCGGAACCGGGCTCGTCCGTGCCCTCGTCGTCCTCGAGGGCCTGTTCCGGGTCGATCCCGGCCTCCTGCAGGACCTCGGCCGCACACAGCACCGGCACTCCGGCGCGCAGGGCGGAGGCGATCGCATCCGAGGCGCGGGCGTCGACGTGCGCGCCGTTGTCCAGCACCAGCTCGGCGTGGAACACGGCGTCGCGCACGGAGCTGATCCGCACCGACTCCAGGGCGGTGCCCGCCGCGGCGATGACATCGACGAGCAGGTCGTGGGTCATCGGGCGGGGCGGGGTGATGCCCTGCTGCCAGAGGGCGATGGCACTGGCTTCCGGCGCGCCCACCCAGATGGGCACCAGGGTTCCGGTGCCGGGGTCCTGGAGGAGCACGAGGGGCTGGTTGCCGGGTAGCTCGACCCGGACCCCCAGGACCGTCATCTCCACGTCGGGAAGGGCCATGACTGCCTCACGATTCCATGTCGGCGACGCCGGCGCCCACCAGGGCGCTGTGCAGGCCCAGACAGGCCTCGCTGATCTCCCGCGCGCTCTCGGCCACGCGGGCAGCGGCCGCCGGGTCGCGCCGGCTGGCCAGCGGGGCGGTGGCCCGTTCGATGAGGCCGAGCTCGCGGTCCGCGGCCGCCCGGAACGGCCGCAAATGGCGTGGCTCGAGGCCGTGGGAGGCGAGCACCACGGCCGACCGGGCGGCCTTGAGGGAGTACTCGCTGTACCGGCCGTCATCGTCGGCCGAGATCATGCCGTACTGCTCCAGGGAGTCGAGCAGCCCGGCGCTGGCCCCGGACAGGCCCTGCAGCTCCGCCCGGGTCAGTGGACGCGTGTGGCCGGCCAGCTCCTGCGCCAGCTGGTCCGAGACGGACCGCGGCGTCAGGGTGAGCCCGCCGGGCAGGGAGTCCGGGTGGTCGCCCCGATCCACCGCGTCGAGGTAGTCCTTGATCACCTTCAGGGGCAGGTACTGGTCGCGCTGCAGGGCGAGGATGAAGCGCAACCGGTCGACGTCCGCGTCCGTGTACTTCCGGTAGCCCGCGGCCGTGCGGCGCGGCGTGATCAGGCCCTTCTCCTCCAGGAAGCGGATCTTGGAGGCACTGGCCTGCGGGAAGTCCTCCTTGAGCTCGCCGAGGACCTCGCCGATGTTCATCACGGCACGACCGGTTCCGGTCGTGGCGGTCGAGACGGTGCGGCGGGAAGCTGCTGCGGTCACGGTTCCTCGGGTCTTCCTTCGGTGGGGTTCGTCGGTCTGCTCGAAAGGCCCAGCGGCCCGGTCAGGCGCCGGGCCGCTGGGTGCCGGCGTAGAACGTCAGCCGGAACTTGCCGATCTGCACTTCCATCCCCGAGCGCAGGGCCACCGAGTCGACCCGGTCGTGGTTGACGTAGGTCCCGTTCAGCGAGCCGGAGTCCACCACGACGAAGCCCTCCCCCGACCGGCGGAACTCGGCGTGCTTGCGCGAGACCGTGACGTCGTCGAGGAAGATGTCCGCGTTCGGGTGGCGCCCGGCCGTGGTCACGTCCTGGTCCAGCAGGAAGCGTGCTCCCTGGTTGGGACCCGCGTGGGCGACGAGCAGGGCGGAGCCAATCGGCAACGCGTTGATGGCCGCACGGTCCTCCGCGTCGAGCGAGCGGTCGACGGGGCCACCGAGGTCAGGCAGGCCGATGCTCGTGGTCTGCGTCTCCGGTTCGCTGCCCGGGTCCGTGCCGCCCGGATGCTGGGTGCCTGACATTGCTCCTCCGAGGTGCTGGCCGGCCCGCACGGTGGCGGGCCGGTCGTGGTGGTTCCGTAACCTGACTAGCCTACCTGCTGCCGGTACCCCTCGGCATCGAGCAACGCCTCGACCTGGGCCGGGTCCTTCACGGACACCTCGAGCAGCCACCCCTCGCCGTACGGGTCCGAGTTCACCTTGGCCGGATCGGCGTCGAGGTCCTCATTGCGTGCCGTCACGGTGCCCGTGACGGGCGCGTAGAGGTCGCTGACGGACTTGGTGGACTCGACCTCGCCCACCGTCGTCTCGGCCTCGATCTCGGTGCCGACCTCGGGCAGGTCCACGTAGACCACGTCGCCGAGCGCATCCTGGGCGAAGTCGGTGATGCCGATGCGCACGACACCGTCCGCATCGGGGCCGGAGACCCACTCGTGCTCGGCGCTGTAGCGGAGCCCGTCGGGGATGTTGCTCATGTTTCCTCCAGATGGTCGGGACGCTGGACCGTCCAGGGCGGGTCCACGCGGTACACCTGTGAGACTACTGGGGTCCCTGGCCGGGCGCCAATGATGTCGAGGCCCCGTCCGCGACCCGTCCGAGCAGGTCCACCAGACGTTCCTGCTCCGCCGCGGGGACCGGCTGCAACAACCGCTCCTGGACCCGTAGGACCGGGTCGTGGACCGCGCGCAGCACGTCCTCGCCGGCCGGGGTCAGGCGGACCCGCCGCGTGCGCCGGTCCGAGGGGTCCGCGGAGCGCTCGGTCCACCCCCTGGACTCGAGCCGGCCGAGGACGTCCGAGGCGCTGGAGCGGTCGACCGCCGCGGCCTCCGCCAGCGCGCCCTGACCGAGGTCACCGTCCCGGCGCAGCACATCGAGGACCGCGAACTGCGGCCCGGTCAGCCGCGCGCCCACCTCCTGCGCCCACAGGGCCGTGTGCCGCTGCTGGGCCAGCCGGAGGAGGTGACCCGGCCGGCGGTCCTGCGCCCGGGGCCCGACGTCGGCCACGAGGGCCAGGCGGTCCTCGAGCCAGCCCCGGTCCCCGCCCTCCACGGGGCGCAGCAAGCGCGCCTGGACGTTCGCCACGGCCGGGGCCAATCCCTCGAGCGCCACCGCGGACGGAGCGGCCAGGGAGACGACCTGGCGCCGGCCGTCCCGGGGGTCACGCGACTGCTTCAGCCAGCCGTAGACCTTGAGGCGGCGCACGATCCCGGCCGTGGTCGAGCGGTCGAGACCCGCCCCGGCGCCGATCGTGTGCTGGTCCAGACCCGCGTCCGCCGCGGCCACGGTCAGCAGCAGGGAGTACTGGGAGGGCGTCAGCGTGTCACCGATCTCCTCGGCCCACAACTGGTGGTGCACTTGGTAGCACCGGCGCAACAGGTGCCCGACGAGTGCCACGGCACCCTGCTCCCGGCCCGCCGCCTCGGCCCCTGCCGTGCCGCCGCTTTCCATCCGGTGCCGCCTTCCTCAGTGATCCCCAGCACTTCGCCGCGTCCGGATGCGGCACGGTCCATGCCGCATCCGTACGCATGCGGACGATATGTCCCGATCATGGCACAGCCCGGGTCGTAGGGGCAGATTGGGCCTGCTGGGAGGACTACTCCGGGGCCACTGTGGCCTCTGTCACCCGGGTGCGTTATGATCACCCGGAAGATAGTCAGCACACGGACGATTTTCGCGTCGCGTGCAGACCGGCGCCCACCCGCGAGAAGGAGCCCCATGCAATACCACCTCAACGGCTACCGCTACGGCGATCCGACCATCCAGCCCGCGGCCGAGGGCCGTGAGGGCGGGCAGGGTCCGCTGCCGGAACAGGTGGACGTCCTCGTCGTCGGCACCGGTCCGGCGGGCACCGTCCTGGCCGCACAGCTCGCCCAGTTCCCCGAGATCACCACCCGCGTGGTGGAACGCCGCCAGGGCCCCCTGCCGGTGGGCCAGGCGGATGGCGTGTCCTGCCGCACGGTCGAGATGTTCGACGCCTTCGGCCTGGCGTCCACGCTGGTGAACGAGGCGTACTGGGTGAACGAGACGACCTTCTGGTCCCCGGACGCCACCGACCGCACAGGCATCACGCGCACCGGGCGCGTCCAGGACGTGGCCGACGGGCTCAGCGAGTACCCGCACGTGATCGTCAACCAGGCCCGGATGCAGGAGATGCTGCTGGAGAAGGCCGCCAAGTCCGCCTCCCGGCTCGAGGTCGAATACGGCCTCAAGGCCCTCGACGTCCAGATCCCCGAGGATCCCGACGCGCCGGTGACCGTCACCCTCGAGGAGACCGACGAGGACGGCACCGGCACCGGGGTGACCCGCACGGTGCGGGCCCGGTACGTCGTCGGGTGCGACGGCGCCCGTTCGGCCATCCGTCGCTCGATCGGCCGGTCCCTGCACGGCGACGCGCAGAACCACGCCTGGGGCGTGATGGACGTCCTGCCGGTCACCGACTTCCCCGACGTCCGCAAGAAGGCCGTCATCCAGTCCGCCTCGGGTTCGCTGCTGCAGATCCCGCGCGAGGGCGGGCACCTGGTCCGGTACTACGTCGACCTCGGTGACATCCCCGAGGGCGACCGCAGCATCCGGGAGCGCACCACCTTCGAGGACATCCTCTCCGCCGCCCAGCGCGCCCTGCACCCCTACACCCTGGATGCCCGCGACGTGGCGTGGTGGAGCGTGTACGAGGTGGGCCAGCGCGTCACCGACGGCTTCGACGACGTCCCGGCCGACCTCACCGGACGGCTCGACCCGCGGGTGTTCATCGCCGGCGATGCCTGCCACACCCACTCGGCCAAGGCCGGCCAGGGGATGAACGTGTCCATGCAGGACACCTACAACCTGGGCTGGAAGCTCGCGGCCGTCCTCCAGGGCCGGTCCCCGGAGTCCCTGTTGGCCACGTACTCCGCGGAGCGGCAGACGATCGCCCAGGAGCTGATCGACTTCGACAAGCGCTGGTCGAAGATGATGGGTTCCAAGGTCGCCGACCCGGACCACCCGGAAGCCGGTGGCGTGGCCGCGACGGACGTGGAGGCGCACTTCGTGGCCGGTGGGACGTTCACGGCAGGCCTGTCCACGGTGTACCGCCGGTCCCTGCTGACCGGGGGCACCGAGCACCAGGACCTGGCTGCGGGCTTCGCGGTGGGAATGCGCTTCCACTCCGCGCCGGTCGTCCGAGTCTCCGACGCCAAGCCGGTCCAGCTCGGCCACGTCCACGAGGCCGACGGCCGGTGGCGCCTGTACGCCTTCGGCGACGCCGCGGACGCCGGCTCGCAGGACTCGGCCCTGCGCCGGCTCATCGACTTCCTGGACACCTCCCAGGACTCTCCGGTGCGCCGCTTCACCCCGGCCGGCTGGGCCGACGACGCGGTCCTGGACGTCCGGGCCATCGTCCAGCAGCCGCACCTGGAGGTGGACCTCAACGCCCTCCCCCAATTCCTGCTGCCCGCCAAGGGCCGGTTCGGCCTGCGCGACTACGAGAAGGTCTTCTCCGCCGAGCCGACCAACGGGCGCCTGCTCGGGGAGGTCCCCGGCCTGCAGGCCACCCAGGACATCTACGACCTGCGCGGCGTCGACCGCGAGCGCGGGGCCCTGGTCGTCGTGCGCCCGGACCAGTACGTCGCCCAGGTACTGCCCCTGGACGCGCACGAGGAACTCGCGGGCTTCTTCGCCGGCTTCATGCTCGACCAGGCCTGAGCCGGCCGCACCGGTCCCGACGGGCCCTGGGGCGTGGTCGGCTCAGCCCACCTGCGGCATGCCGGCCACGTAGCCCGCCTGGCCGACGTGCTGCAGTGCGTCGGCGAAGATGCTGACGAGACGCACGCCCCGGGTCACCGGTGGATCCCAGTGCGGATCGACGACCTCGTCCAGCGCGTCCGGACGCAGGCCAGAGACATAGTCCACCGCCCTGCCCGTCACGGCCTCCAGGTAGTCCCGCAGCGGGGCCGCGTCCGGCACAACGACCGCCCGCGCCTCCTCCGGGGAGTGCCCGAAACCGTGGCCCGCGGCAGGCACCCCCTCACCGAGGCGCCCGGCCCACTCGCCAGTGGTCCAGACCTGGTCGGCCCCGGCGAGCTCGGCGAGCTGCGCGTCCGCCTGACGGCCGGCATGCCAGACGAGCCAGGCGATCGAGTTCGGGTGGCCGGCGGGGTGGGCGTTCAGCTGCTCCGGACCGACCCCGTCCCAGAACAGGTCCAGTTGGGCCAGGGGCCGCTGGGCGAGGTCGACGAGGGTCTCGATGGCGTCCATCGTCCCAGTCTGGACCCTGGTCGGCACCGCTGTCCCGCACCACCCCCCTGCAGCGCCCGCGAGCCACCGAATGTCTCCTACCTGATGTGCTTTCCGTCACACGTGGGTAGCGTGTTCCCATGAGCATCGACATTCCCTCAGCAGAAGACTTCGCCGAGCTCACGCAGCACCGTCACGCCGCCAGCGTGTCGCTGTATGTTGCGTCGTCCGGGGCCGACGACGGCCGGGCCCCGATCGGCCGGAATCCCGAGGCGGCCCAGCTCGCCCTGCGCTCCGCCGCGACGGACGCGGTGGGCCAGCTGCCCGGCACCGTCCCAGCCGAGGACCGGGAGCGGATCCTCGACCAGGTGCGGGCGCTGGAGGAGGACCGCGGGTTCTGGTCCACCCAGGCGCGCTCCGTGGCCGTGTTCGTCTCCCCCTCGGGCCTGCGGGCGTTCCGGTTGATGAACCACCTGCGTCACCAGTGCAGCGTCGGCGACCGTTTCGAGGTCGGTCCCCTGATCCGCGCGACCACCTTCGCGCACAGCGGGTACGTCCTGGCGCTGACGAAGGGCTCGGTGCGGTTGCTCGCCCTCGAGTCGGACGCGTCCTGTCATGAGATTGAGCTGTCCGACCTGCCGGAGGACCTCGGCCTGGAACTGCAGACAGCCGACAACGAGGGACGCATGGACCGCCAGCGGGCCGATGGGCACCAGCGGCCCAAGGCGCAGCGGCGGGACTACTGCTCGCGGGTCCAGGAGGCGGTGCTGCGCCAGATCAACGGGTCCCGTCACCCGCTGGTGCTGGCCGCCAGCCCGGACCTGGAACCGGCCTACCGGGAGGTCAACACCTACTCCCGTCTCGTCGAGGAGGGCCTCGGGGTCAATCCCGCGGCCCTGTCCGCCGCCGAGCTCGCCCGGCGGGGCCGGGAGGTGCTGGACCGCAACTACGCGGCCCAGCTGGCCGCCTGGCGCGAACGCTTCGGCACCCAGCGGGCGCACGGCCGGGCCAGTGCCAAGCTGCGGGAGATCGCCCGGGCGGCGACGGAGGGGCGGGTGGACGTCCTGCTGTTCGACCTCGCGGCCGAACGGGAGGGCACCATCGACGAGTTCGGCGAGGTCACGGTGGCCGAGGAGCCGAGCGCCCGGACCTACGGCCTGGCCGACGAAGTCGCCGCCCGGGTGTTGCGGACCGGCGGGACGGTCAAGGCCGTGCGGTCCGGGGACCTGCCGGACGGGGCCCGGATCGCCGCGACGTTCCGCTCGCCCTCCTGAGCGCGGGCTGCCGAGCACGGGCGGGGCGACACGCGAACGGCTGCGGCGCCGGACGGGGA
>DATBUG010000539.1:0-3593 GCA_036516315.1 Citricoccus sp. | reverse complement strand
CACGCCGTCGCCGTCTCCAAGGGCGAGGCCGTGGCCACGGACGAGGTCCGGGCCGCAACGGATTAGGCCGGTGCGGGACGCGGTCCGCGGTATCCCCGCAGGGCCGCGTCCTGCCGCATCCCCAGCGCGCGGTACAGGCCCTGGGCCGCGGTGCGGGACTGCCGCACGGTCAGGTGGACGTGGTCCGGGGCCCCCTCGGCGATCAGGAGCTTGACGAGGGCCGTCACCACCCGGCGTCCCACGCCCCGCCGGCGCGCGGCCGGGTCGACGGCCGTGAAGTCCACGTAGGCGCTGCCGTCGTCCTGGAGGCGTCCGGAGGCGTAGCCGAGCAGTGCGCCGTCCGGGCCCGCCGCCACCACCGTGCGGTGCCCGGTCAGCAGCTGGTCGACCGTGGCGTAGGCGTCACCGAACTCCGGGGCGTGCAGCCGCTCCAGGCTTGCCCGGTCCGCGGCCACCGCCGGCCGCACCGTGACGGACGGGTCCGGTGCCGGATCCGGCCAGGCGGCCGCACGGTGCGCCTCCACCACCATGGCCAGGTTCGTCTCCGTGGCGGTGAAGCCGAGGCGCTCGGCCAGGCTGGCCATCGCCGTGTTGGCCACGTGCCCGCACAGTTCGTACCGGCGGATCGACGGCGGCACCTGGGCGACGGCGGCCAGGACCAGGTCCCGGCCGTGGGCCCCGACGTCCGGCGCGGAGCCCCACGGGCCGTGCAGCCAGGCCATCGAGGGCTCCTCGTCCCACTCCACGGCGAGGGCCGCCCGCAGCGCTCCGCCGCGAGTGACCACACGCAAGGTCTGCAGCCAGGGCTGGGCCAGGCCGTCGAGCTCGGCCTCGACGCCGGCGGCGTCCTCACCGAGGAACGCGGTCCCGGTGGCCGGATCCTGCTGGCGGCGCACGATGAACCCCAGGGCGACGGCGCGGTCGGTGAACGGCGCGGGACCCACGGGGCGCGCGGCCGTCACGCGTCCACCAGCCCAGGCAGGACCTCGCGGCCGAAGGCCTCGATGAACGGCGCCTGGTCCGGGTCGACGCAGTGCAGGTACACCTCGTCGAAGCCGAGCCGGGCGTACCCGGCCAGGCGCTCGGCGTGCCAGTCGAGCTCCTCGGAGATGTCCACGGACTGCCGCACCCGGTCCAGGCCGACGCCGGCGGCGGCCGCCTCGAAGTCCTCCGGATGGGCCAGATCGGCCAGCTGCGCACGGTCGAGTGCATTGGTGCGCCACTGGTCCACGGCGATCCGTTCGGCCTCGGTCCGGGAGGGCGCCCAGGACAGGTGGACCTGCAGCACGGCGGGTCCCCGGCCGCCGCGGTCCCGGTAGGCGTCCAGGAGCCCGCGAAGGTCCTCGGGGGACTGGTTGACCGTGATCAGCCCGTCCGCCCAGGCCGCCGACCACGCGGCGGTCTCCGCGCTCAGTGCCGGGGCCAGGAGGGGGACGGGGCGCTCGGGCAGGTCCCAGACACGGGCGCCGTCCACGGTGACCCGGCCCCGGTGGTCGACCGTCTCGCCGCGATGCAGGCGGCGGATCACCTCGACGCACTCGGCCAGCCGCTCCCGGCGCTCCCGCTGATCCGGCCACGGTTGCCCGGTGACGTGTTCGTTGAGGTTCTCCCCGCTGCCGGGGGCCATCCAGAACCGCCCCGGGAACATCTGCGCGAGGGTGGCAGAGGCCTGGGCCAGCACCGCGGGGTGGTAGCGCTGGCCGGGGGCCGTCACGACGCCCAGGCGCAGTCCGGTGGTGGCCAGCGCGGCCCCGAGCCAGGACCAGGCGAAGCCGGCGTGCCCCTGCCGGCGGGACCAGGGGGAGAAGTGGTCCGAGCACAGCGCGGCGGCGAATCCGGCGCGCTCAGCGTGCTGGACGTCCCGGAGCAACTGCCGCGGGGAGGTCTGCTCGTGGTTGGCGTGGAATCCGAAGACGGTCACTGTCGCTCAGCCTTCCGGCGCGTGGTCGGGGGCCCCGCCGGGCCGGTCGTCCCCATCCTCGCGGCTGGCGGCGATCCCGTACAGCCCCGGTGCGGGGCACGCCCCGCACCGGACGACGACGGTACGGAGGCGGTCGTTGGCAGAGAGCAGCTGGAGAGAGCAGCTGGAGGCGGGAACGAGAACGCCCAGCGGCGCTGTGCGCGGCTGGGCGTCGGAGTAAGGGTGCCCCCGGCAGGATTCGAACCTGCGGCCTTCTGCTCCGGAGGCAGACGCTCTATCCCCTGAGCTACGGAGGCGGGGGTCTCGCGGCCGGTCCGGCCGATCGGGACTTCACAACCCTACCCCATCGTCGGCCCGGAGCAGAAATCGGCGCCCACGGCGCGGCGTGATGGCGTCCGTGGTCATGCGGCCCACCGGTTTCGCGGCGGCCGCCCGCGCGAGATTAGACTGTCGCGGGTGACCCCCGAAGACCTTTCCACAGCCCTGGCCGCATGCCTGCAGGACGCCGTCGACTCCGGCGAGATCGCCGTCGAGATCCCCGCGCAGGTGAAGGTGGAGCGACCGAAGAACCGAGAGCACGGGGACTGGGCCACCAACGTGGCCATGCAACTGGGCAAGAGGGCCGGCATGGCCCCCCGTGACCTCGCGGGCCTGCTGGCGCGCCGGCTGGAGACGGTGCCCGGCATCGCCGGAGTGGACATCGCCGGCCCCGGGTTCCTGAACATCACCCTGGACGCCGCCGCCGCCGGGGAGCTGGCCCGCACCGTCGTGGAGGCGGGGCCCGACTACGGCCGCAACTCCGCCCTGGCCGGCCGGGTGGTGAACATGGAGTTCGTCTCCGCGAACCCCACGGGCCCGCTGCATATCGGCCACACCCGCTGGGCCGCGCTCGGGGACGCCATCGCCCGCCTGCTGCGCGCCTCCGGGGCCGAACTGACGGCCGAGTACTACATCAACGACGCCGGCAACCAGATGAACGTGTTCGCCCAGTCGGTCTACAACCGGTTGCACGGCCTGCCGGTGCCGGAGGGCGGGTACCCCGGTGAGTACATCCAGGACCTGGCCCGCCAGGTGGTGGCCGACCACCCGGACATCCGGACGGTGAACGAGCAGGCGGCACTGCCGATCATCCGCGAGTCCGCCTACCGGCACCAGATGCAGGACATCCGCGACACCCTGAAGGCGTTCGGGGTGCACTTCGACGTCTGGTTCTCCGAGAAGCAGCTGCACGACTCCGGGGCCATCGAGATCGCCGTGGCCCGCCTGCGCGAGCTCGGCCACATCGAGGACCGTGACGGAGCCGTCTGGCTGCGCACCACCGACTTCGGGGACGACAAGGACCGGGTGCTGATCCGCGCGAACGGCGAACCCACCTACTTCGCCGCGGACGCGGCATATTACCTGTCCAAGAAGGACCGCGGTTTCACCGAGAAGATCTACCTGCTCGGCGCGGACCACCACGGGTACGTGGGCCGGCTCAAGGCCATCGCGGCCTGCGCCGGGGACGATCCCGAGCACAACATCGAGGTGTTGATCGGCCAGCTGATCTCCGTCAACGGGGCCAAGCTGTCCAAGCGGGCCGGCAACATCATCGAGCTCAAGGACCTGATCGCCTGGCTCGGCGCGGACGCCCTGCGCTACTCGCTGGCCCGGTACCCCGCCGACTCCCCGA
>DATBUG010000538.1:0-4744 GCA_036516315.1 Citricoccus sp. | reverse complement strand
CGCCAGGCAGTAGGCGGCGTACCCCCCGGAGGCGATCAACCCCGCCGCGGTGGCGTCCAGGCCGAAGTCCGCGCGGAAGGAGGGCACGAAGAGCCCGTAGGCGAAGCGGCCCATGCCGTAGCAGACGGCGATCAGCGCCATACCGGCGGCCGCGAGCCGGACGGCACGCGCACCGGAGAGGGGCCCCGGCGGGTTCTCGGTTCGGGTGGTCAGGGTGCCGCTGGCCGTGGTGTCGCTGCTCATGGCGACTCCTCGTCGATCCGGCGCGATCAGCAGTGCCGCGCAGTGAACTTCACCGATCAGTGAACATGCGTCGACCATAGGTACACTGGTCAGTGAAGTCAAGGGAGGACGCATGCCCACCGGAGCAACTCAACCAGTCCGGCTCACGCCGGGCGCCCGGCGCATCCTCGATGCCGCCTCGGCCCTGTTCTACGCCCACAGCATCCACGCGGTCGGCGTGGACGCCATTGCCGAGGCCTCGGGCGTCACCAAACGGACGCTCTACGACCGTTTCGGGTCCAAGGACGCGCTCGTGGCCGCCTACCTCGAGCGGCGTCACGAGCAGTGGTGGGCGCGGTGGACCGAGCGCATCGACGCGGCCGAGAGCCCGCGCGCCCTGACGGTGTTCGACTCCTACCTCGACGACGCCCCCACCTCGGAGCGGGGGTGCGCCTTCCTCAACGCCGCCTCGGAACTGCCGGAGTCACACCCGGGGTACGAGGTCATCCGGCGGCACAAGTGGTTGGTCCGGGAACGCCTCGAGCACCTCGTGGCCGAGGACCCGTCGATCACCGAACCCGGCCCGCTCGCCGAGCACCTCTTCCTGCTCGCCGAGGGAGCGGTGGCCCACCGCGGCCTGGACGGATCCCCGGACCGGCTGCGGCAGGCGCGCGACATCGCCGCCCGCCTGCTGGCACCCTCCGGCCGGGGCTGACCGGCCCGGCCGACGCGGTCAGGCCGGGTCGGTGGAGCCCTCCTCAACGGGGGTGCGGTCCGCCTCGGAGGCCTGGTCCGCTGCCAGGGCCTGGTGACGGCGGTACACCTGGACGCCGATGGCCACCGGAATGGCCGCGACGGCCACGGCACGCATCCAGGGACGGTCGAGCACGTGCCCGGTCAGCGCATCGAGCGAGGCACGGCCCGCGCCGCCCACGGCGAAGGACGTGGCCGCCAGGCCGAGCACCGCGGGGTACTCGAGGCCGCCCTCGGTGGCGAAGAAGCCCTGGGGCGCGTGCACGCTGGCGGCCACTCCCATGGTGGTGGCGGCCGCCGCGCCGGCCGCCGGCGTCGCGAACCCGAGGGCCAGGGCGACCCCCGCTCCGGCCTCACCGACGCCGGCCAGCACCGCACTGGTCTTGCCCGGGCGGAAGCCCATGGCGTGCAGGCCCTGGCCGGTGCCCTCCAGGCCGCCACCCCCGAACCAGCCGAACAGCTTCTGCGTCCCGTGGGCGACCAGCACACCCCCGAGACCGACGCGGAACAGGGTGCGGGCGGCAGTGGTGGCGGCGGGGGTGGGGTTCTCGTAGCGCATCGGGGTCCTTCCGGGTGGACGACGTCGGGGATGATGGTCTCCCCTCAGCCTAGGCCGCGCCCCGGACGTGGCGCGGCGCGGTGTGTGGACCGCGACCTTTCGCGTCACGGAGACCGTGTGTGACGCGGACGATGGCCGCGCGGGCCCGGCAGTGTGGACAATGGACCCCGCAGTGGCACGTCCGTGCCCTGCGGGAAGGTCGAGGACACGATGACGTTGAACGGTCGCTGGCGGGCGCTGGGCGAGCTGAGGACCCTCGGCCGGATGGCGCTGGCGGCCGGCACCGCCGCCGTGGCCACCCTGCAGTCCCACGTCCCCGCGGCCTACGACCACCTCGAGCAGTTCCAGGCCATCACTGACGAGCACGGGGACCGCGCCGCCGGGACGGAGGGCTACGAGGCCTCGGCGCAGTACGTGGAGCGGGAGCTCCAGCGCGCCGGGTACGAGACCACCCGCGAGTACTTCACGGTCGAGACCTGGGACGAGGAGTTCGAGTCCTTCAGCGTCATCGCCGAGCTCGAGGGCGGTGACGAGGGCCGCAACGAGGACCGTGACGAGGACAGCGTCGTCATGCTCGGGGCACACCTGGACGGCGTCCCCGGTACCGCCGCGATCAACGACAACGCCTCGGGGGCCGCCGCCCTGCTCGAGACCGCCCAACGCCTCGCGCAGGAGGAGACCCCGGCGACCACGGTGCGCTTCGCGTGGTGGGGCGCGGAGGAGATCCGTGGGTATCCCGGCTCCACCGACTACGTCGAGGAACTCGAGGAGGACGACGAGCTCGACTCCCTAGCGGCCTACCTGAACTTCGACATGCTCGCCTCTCCCAATCACGTCGTCGGGGTCTACGACCCGCGTACGGCCGCGCGGCAGACCGACGACGAGTCCGACGAGTCCGACGAGTCCGATGAGTCTGATGAGTATTCCGGGCTCGCGGTCCCCGAGGGCTCGCAGGCGGTCATGGAGGTCTTCACGGGGTACTTCGCGGCCGAGGGACAGGCCTGGGTGCCGACGTCCTGGAACATCGAATCGGACCAGGTGGCTTTCGCCGAGGCCGGCGTGCCCGTGGGCGGGTTGTTCAGCGGCAGCTACGAGGACAAGTCCGAGGCCGAGGCCGAGCTCTTCGGCGGCCGGGCGGGCGCCCCGCGCGATCCGAACTACCACCGGCCGGGTGACGACCTGGACAACGTCGACCGGCAGGTCCTGGAGCTGATGACCGAGGCCATGGCCCACGCCGCCACCACGCTGTCCCAGGACGTCGGCGTGCTGGACTGACCGCACTCGCTCGGATGGCCGCGCGAGCAGCCGTCCATCACGTACGTTGGCATCGTCAGACGGGATCCGCGAAAGGGCGTCCATGACCAAGAAGGTCCTCATCACCGCCGGGGCCGGGGGCATCGGCCTCGCCACCGCCGCGGCGTTCACCGCCGCCGGTCACCGCGTGCACATCGCGGACATCGACGGCGGCGCCGTCGCCACGGCCGTGGCCGCGCACGAGCGCCTCACCGGCTCCGTCACCGACGTGTCCCGGCCCGCCGACGTCGAGGCCCTGTTCGAGGACGTCGCCCGGGAGCTGGGCGGCCTGGACGTGCTGGTCAACATGGCCGGCGTCGGCGGGCCGACCGTCCCGGCCGAGGACCTGGACCCGGCGGACTGGGAGGCCGTCCTCGGGGTCAACCTCACCGGCACCTTCCGCGTGACCCAGCGCGCGATCCCGCTGCTGAAGGCCTCCGAGGCCGGGACCATCGTCACGATGTCCTCGCTCGCCGGGCGCTTCGGCTATCCGCACCGCATCGCCTACTCCACAACCAAGTGGGGCCTGGTGGGTTTTGCCCAGACCCTGGCCCTGGAGCTGGGCGAGTACGGCATCACCTCCAACACCATCCACCCCGGTGCCGTGGCCGGTCCGCGCATGGACGCCGTCCTGCAGGGCCGCACGCAGGTGAACGGCACCACGGTCGAGGAAGAGCTCACCAGTGCGCTGGCCAACCAGGCGATCAAGCAGTTCATCGACCCGGCGGACATCGCCGCGCTGATCCTGTTCCTGGCCGGCCCGCACGGGCGCACCATCACCGGCCAGCAGCTCCCGATCGACGCCGGGGCCAAGGCCGCCTCCTGAGGGCCCGCCGAGACGTCCGAGGCCGGCGAAGCCGCTGGGTCCGCCAGGGCCGCCGGTACACCCTGGCCGGGAGCCGGGTGAGCCATTACCGTGTGGGCCAGGCTCGGCGGAAGGCGGCGTGTCATGACGGAGCCCCCGGTCACCATGCCACTGCACATGCAGCGGCACCAGTTCGACCCGGTCGAGGACCTCGGCAGGCTGCGTGACGACGGCGCGGTGGTCAAGATCGACACCGGCCTCGGGATCTCCGGGTACCTGGTGACCCGGTACGACGACGTCCGCCGAGTCCTGTCCGACCCGGACCGCTTCAGCAATGCCGACCAGCGCTCGTTCGCCTTCCCGGACGACCGGCAGTCCAGCCCCGAGGAACTGTCCCTGATGCTCGCCGGCCAGCTGCTCGCCCTGGACCCGCCGGAACACACGCGCCTGCGGCACATGCTCACCCCGGAGTTCACCGGCCGGCGGCTGCGCCGGCTGGAACCACGGATCGCCGAGATCGTGGACCAGCACCTCGACGCCATGGAACGCACCGGCCCGCCGGCGGACCTCGTCGCCCAGTTCGCCATGCCCATCCCCTCCCTGGTCATCTGCGAGCTGCTGGGTGTGCCGTTCGAGGACCACGAGGACTTCCAGTCACGCACGCAGCGGCAGCTGGACATCTCGCTGCCGACCGAGGAACGCCGCGCCCTGGCGTACGAGGGACGCGAGTACATGGCGCGGCTGGTCGACCGTGCCCGCTCGTCCCCCGGCGAGGACATGCTCGGCATGCTGGTGCGCGAGCACGGTGACGAGCTGACGACCGATGAGCTGATCGGCATCGCCAGCCTGCTGCTGATCGCCGGGCACGAGACCACGGCCAACATGCTGGGACTGGGGACCCTGGCCCTGCTCCGCCATCCTGACCAGCTGGCCCTGGTGCGCGAGGACCCGGCGATGGTCGGCCCCGCCATCGAGGAACTGCTGCGGTGGCTGAGCATCGTGCACTCCGGCATCCCCCGGGCCACCACCACCGAGGTGGAGCTCTCTGGCCACACCATCCCGGCCGGTGAACTCGTGGTGTGCGCCCTGCCGGCGGCCAACCGGGATCCGGC
>DATBUG010000537.1:0-2495 GCA_036516315.1 Citricoccus sp. | reverse complement strand
TGGTGGTCCACGGGGAAGGAGTCTCCGTGCTCCCAGTCACCGTTCATGGCGGTGATGGAGTCGGACTCCGGGGAGACCAGCACCGGCTGGGCGCCGGCGGCCTTGACGGCCTCCCACGGGGAGGTCAGCTCGACCTGCTCCACTCCACGGGTGGCGAGGAAGGCGATGGTCTGTCCCTGCAGCTGCTGCTCGGTCATGTCAGTACCTCCTGGATGGCGGGATTCGATGGTCCCACCCTAGCCACCTCCCCCCGGGGATCCGGCAACCCCTGTTCGCCCAGAGCACGTGCGGCCGCAGCGAGCGCGTCTGACCCCGGCGGGGACATCCGCCCCGGTGGCAGGTCAGCTATGCGCCAGCCGCCGCTTCTCGGCCGCCACGTCGAAGTCCGCCGGCGGCCACTGCAGCTCCAGGGACTCCAGGGCGGAGATCAGCAGCTCCTGGACCGCGGCGCGGGAGTACCACTTGCGGTTGGCCGGGACGATGAACCACGGGGCGTGATCGGCGTCCGTCTCCTCGATCGCGATCCGGTAGGCATCCATGTACTCGTCCCAGTGGGCCCGCTCGTCCACGTCCCCGGGCTGGTACTTCCAGTGCTTGTCCGGCCGCTCCAGCCGCTCGGCCAGCCGGTCCTGCTGCTCGTCCTTGGTGATGTGGAGCATGACCTTGACGATTCGCGTGTTGCGCTCCGCCAGGTCCTGCTCGAAGCGGCGGATCTCCTCGTAGCGGCGCTCGATGGTGTGCGCCGGCGCGAGCTGGTGCACCCGGTGCACCAGCACGTCCTCATAGTGGGACCGGTCGAACACGCCCACGAAACCGGGCCGGGGCAGGTGTTTGCGGATCCGCCACAGGAAGTGATGGCTCTTCTCCTCCTCGGTCGGGGCCTTGAAGGCGGCCGTCTCCACCCCCTGCGGGTCCATCGCGCCCACCACGTTGCGCATGATCCCGCCCTTGCCCGCCGTGTCCATAGCCTGGACCACCAGCAGCACCGAGGAGCCCGCACCGTTGCCGGAGACCCCGTTGGCGTAGAGCAGCTCCTGCAGTTGGGAGAGCCGTTCGGCGCGGATGGCCAGGGTGGCCTCGCCCTCGGCCTTGCCCCCCAGGTATCCCGGCTTGGAGTCGGCGTCGACGTCGGCCGGGCCCTGGATGACGCCCTCGGCGGTGCGTGCCCGCAGCATCTTCCAGGGCGAGCCCTGGAAGTCCATGACGTGCTTCTTAGCGCTCACGGTATTCCTCGAGGAAGTCGGCGATCCGCTCGATGGCGACCTCCAGGTCCCGGACGCTGGGCAGGGTGACCAGGCGGAAGTGGTCCGTGTCCGGGTAGTTGAAGGCCCGGCCGTGGGAGACCAGGATCTTCTGGGCCCGCAGCAACTCGATGACGAACTGCTCGTCGTCCTCGATCGGGTAGACCTCCGGGTCCAGGCGCGGGAACAGGTACAGCGCACCGTGCGCCGGCTGCACGGTGACCCCGGGGATCTCGGCCAGCAGGCGCTGGGCGGTGTTGCGCTGCTCGAGCAGCCGGCCACCGGGCAGGATGAGGTCGTTGATGGACTGGTAGCCACCCAGTGCCGTCTGGATGGCGTGCTGGCCGGGCACGTTCGCGCACATGCGCATGTTGGACAGCAGGGTCAGTCCCTCGATGAAGTCGGTGGCGCGGTGCTTCGGTCCGGAAATCGCGACCCACCCGGCCCGGTACCCGGCCACCCGGTAGGCCTTGGACAGCCCGGAGAAGGTCAGGGTGAGCACGTCGTCGGAGAGGCTGGCGGCGTTGATGTGCCGGGCGCCGTCGTAGAGGATCTTCTCGTAGATCTCGTCGCTCATCAGGACGAGGTTGTGCCGGCGGGCGATGTCCACGATCCCGGAGAGCACCTGGCGGGAGTAGACCGCTCCGGTGGGGTTGTTCGGGTTGATGATGACGATCGCCTTGGTGCGCTCGGTGATCCTGGACTCGATGTCCTCGAGGTCCGGGGACCAGCCCTCCTCCTCCACGCAGCGGTAGTGCACGGCCCGGCCGCCGGACAGCGTGGTGGCCCCGGTCCACAGCGGGTAGTCCGGGGCGGGGATGAGCACCTCGTCACCGTTGTCGATCAGCGCCTGCAGCACCATGGAGATCAGTTCGGACACCCCGTTGCCGATGAAGATGTCCTCGACCTCGATGTCCATGATCCCGCGCGACTGGTAGTACTGGCTGACCGCCGTGCGGGCCGAGTAGATGCCCTGGGAGTCGGAGTAGCCCTGCGCGTGCGGCAGATGCGAGACCATGTCCTTGAGGATGGCGTCCGGGGCCTCGAACCCGAAGGGGGCGGGATTGCCGATGTTCAGCTTCATGATGCGGTGCCCGGCCGCCTCCATGCGCTGGGCCTCCTCGAGGATGGGCCCGCGTACGTCGTAGCGCACGTCGAGGAGCTTCGAGGACTGCTTGATCCGACCGGTCCGTGTCTTCGCCATGCCCACCATCTTCCCACCGTGGGGCCCTCGTGCGGCGCACCTCACGCCGG
>DATBUG010000536.1:0-5170 GCA_036516315.1 Citricoccus sp. | reverse complement strand
GAGGTCCGCCGGCGCCGGCCCGAGCTGACCGACGTGCTCGAGGCGCTGCTGCCGCTGCTGGGCGACCCGGACCACCCGCTCGCCGAGCGCTTCCAGCAGACCTCCGGCATGGTGATGGCCAAGGGGGTGGAGGACACCGCCTTCTACCGGTACTCCCGCCTGGCCTCGCTCAACGAGGTGGGCGGAGACCCGTCCTCGTTCGCGCTCGGGCTCGAGGGGTTCCACGCGGCCCAGGCGGACCGGCAGGCCCGGATGCCGCGCACCATGACCACCCTGTCCACGCATGACACCAAGCGCAGCGAGGACGTCCGGGCCCGGATCGACGTGCTCTCGGAGATCCCCCAGGAGTGGACGGCCGCCCTGGACCGGCTCATGGCCCTGGCTCCGCTCGGGGACGGCCCGTTCGAGAAGCTGCTGTGGGAGACCATCGTCGGCGCCTGGCCCGTGGACGGCGGCCCGCTGGAGACCGAGCGCCTGGCCGACTACGCGCTCAAGGCCGCCCGCGAGGCCGCCACCCGCACCACCTGGACCGAGCAGGACGAGGAGTTCGAGGCGCGCCTGGCCGACCTGGCCGAACGGGCCACCGGCACGGGCGAGCTGCGCGAGGCCGTCCAGCAGGTGGCGGACCGCATCGCCGTGGCGGGGGTCTCCAACCAGGTGGCGATGAAGCTCATCCAGCTGACCATGCCCGGGGTCCCGGACGTCTACCAGGGCACGGAGGTCCCGTTCCCCACCCTGGTGGACCCGGACAACCGCCGCCCGGTGGACTTCCGCGAACGCGCCGCCCTGCTGGCCCGGCTCGACGGCGGCTGGTCGCCCGAGATGCCCCGGCCCGCCGAGGACACCGGCCACGTCGACGGCGCGGAGCTGGCCGAGTACGCCGCCGGCCTGAAGCTGCTGGTGACCTCCCGGGCGCTACGGGCCCGCCGCGAGCACCCGGAGTGGTTCAACCGCTACCAGGACCTCGACGTGCTGGGCGAGGCCGCGGACCACGTCGTGGCGTTCTCGCGCGGGGGGTGCATCACCCTGGCGACCCGCTGGCCGCTGGGGCTGGCGGACGAGGGCGGCTGGGGGGACACCGCCGTGGTGCTGCCCCGTCAGGCCGTGGTGGACCTGATCACCGGCCGCCGCTTCGGCGGGGCCTTCACGGACGGCACCACGCGGCTGGCCGAGGTCTTCGAACACCATCCGGTCGCCCTGCTGGTGCCGGAAGAGGGGAACACGCTGCGATGAGCCACCAGAGGACCCACCACGGCACCGGGCACGGCCCGGACGCCACCCACCCGCGCCACACGGAGCTCTCCGTCTGGGCCCCCGAGGCCCGCGGCGTCGAGCTGGTCGTCACCGACCGGGACCCCGGGGCGGTCCACGACGCCGAGGACCGCTGGTCCGGCGCCGAGGCCCACCCCATGGAACGGGCCCGGGACGGCTGGTGGGTCCCCGGCCCCGGGCGGCCGCAGGGCACCGGTTTCGGCTACGGCTACCGCGTGGACGGACAGGGCCCCTTCCCGGACCCGCGCTCACGGTGCCAGCCGGACACGGTCCACGGGCCCTCCCGCCTCGTGGACACCACCGCCTACGCGTGGCAGGACGGTCACTGGACCGGACGGCCCCTGCGGGGAGCGGTGATCTACGAACTGCACGTGGGCACCTTCACGCCCGAGGGCACCCTGGACGCGGCCGCCCAGCGGCTCGAGCACCTGCTCTCCCTCGGGGTGACGCACGTGGAGCTGCTGCCGGTGAACTCCTTCGCCGGCCGGCACAACTGGGGGTATGACGGCGTCGGATGGTACGCCGTCGACGCCTCCTACGGCGGGCCCGAGGCCTACCGGCGCTTCGTGGACGCCTGCCACGGGGCCGGCCTGGCGGTGCTGCAGGACGTGGTCTACAACCACCTGGGCCCCTCCGGGAACTACCTGCCGATGTTCGGTCCCTACCTCACGGAGCAGTCCACGGGCTGGGGCAGCGGACTGAACCTGGACGGCCCGGACTCGGACGAGGTCCGCCGCTACATCCTGGACAACGTGCGGATGTGGGTGGAGGAGTACCACGTGGACGGGTTCCGGCTGGACGCGGTCCACGCCTTGCTGGACACCCGTGCCGTGCACCTGCTGGAGGAGATGTCCGCCGAGGTCGACGCCCTGTCCGCCCAGCACGGCCGCCCCCTGCTGCTGGTGGCCGAGTCCGACCGCAACGATCCGCGCTTCATCACCGCCCGGGCGGACGGCGGCGCGGGGGGTTACGGGCTGACCGGGCAGTGGTCGGACGACTTCCACCACGCCGTCCACGTGGCGCTGACCGGGGAGACGGACGGCTACTACGCCGACTTCGCCTCCCTCGAGGCTCTGGAGAAGGTCATCAACGCCGGTTTCTTCCACGACGGCACCTACTCCTCGTTCCGTCGCCGCCACCACGGGCGGCCCCTGGGGGAGCACATCCCCGCCGAGGCCCTCGTGGTGTGCACGCAGAACCACGACCAGGTCGGCAACCGGGCCACCGGCGACCGGTTGAGCGCCACCATCGGCGAGGGCCGATTGGCGATCGGGGCGGCGCTGCTGCTGGCCGGCCCGTTCACCCCGATGCTGTTCATGGGGGAGGAGTGGGCCGCATCCACGCCGTGGCAGTTCTTCACGGCCCACCGCGAGCCCGAGCTGGCCGAGGCCGTGACGCAGGGACGGCGCCGCGAGTTCGAGCGCATGGCCTGGGACCACGACGCCGTGCCCGACCCCCAGCACGAGCAGACCTTCCGCGACTCGCTGCTGCGCTGGGAGGAGGCCGGAACCGGCCGGCACGCCCGCTTGCTGGAGCTGTACCGCACCCTGGCCGCGCTGCGGGCCCGGTTGCCCGAGCTGACGGACCCGGACCGCGCGACCACGCGGGCCGCCGTCGGGACCGGTCCGGGCCACCTGCGGATGGACCGCGGGGTGTCCTCATCCGGTGCGGACCATGGCACGGACGCCGGCTCGGTGGTGCTGCTGGCGGCCTTCGGGCAGGAACCGATGCCGGTGCCCGAGGACCTGTCCGGGTACCGGGTGCTCGCCGGCCACGGCGACGACGGCCCGGTCCCGCCCGAGGGCGTGGCGCCGGCGTCCGTGCCCGCCCCGGGGTTCCTGCTGCTGCAGCGGGCCTGACCCCCGGGATTGACCCCAGGACCCAACGCCGATCCGACCGGGTTCGGTTCGACCGGGCCCGGTCCGGCCGGCGCCTGCCCGTCCGGGCCGGCGTCGTCGGCCCGCCCCTGACGTCAGTACCCGGGGGTCTGGGCGGACTGCGGGCTGCGGGGCCCGCCCGGGCCCGAGGCCTGCGGAGGCACCGCCCGCAGCATGGTCGTGGTGGGATCCAGCGCCACGGCGGCCTCGTCACGGCGCTTCGGCAGCACCGTGCTGATGTAGGACTCCAGCGCCTCGGTCAGCGGCACGGAGCGGTTCTGGTTCTCGGAGAGGTACCAGCGGTGCTCGAGCAGCTGGTGCATCACCTCGGCCGGCTCGAGCTTTCCGGAGAGCTCCGGCGGGATGGAGCGGGTCACCAGGTCGAAGACCTCCTCCACCCACCGGTGGGCGGCCTCCTGCTCGTCGAGCTCGGGGTGGCGGTCGGCGCGGTACTGGTCGATGTCCCGCAGCAGGCGGCGGGCCTGGTTCTCCTGCACGTCCAGCCCGGTCAGTCCCATCAGCCGGCGCTGGTGGTGCCCCGGGTCCACGACCTTGGGCTGCAGCACCAGCCGGGACCCGTCCTCGGTGGTGCGGATCGCGTACTCCTCGACGTCGAACCCCAGGGCGTTCAGCCGGCGGATCCGGTCCTCCACCCGCCAGCGTTCCTCCACGCTGAAGGACATGTCCCCGGTGAGCTCGTCCCACAGCCGCCGGTAGGAGTTGATGATCAGTTCCGAGGTCGTCACCGGCTCCACGTCCGGGTCCACCATCCCCCCGCTCTGCAGGTCCATCAGCTCCCCGGCGATGTTCACCCGGGCGATCTCGAGGTCGTGCTCGCGCTGCCCACGGGACAGGGACGGGTGCAGTTCCCCGGTCTCGGCGTCCACCAGGTAGGCGGCGAAGGCCCCGGCGTCCCGGCGGAACAGCGTGTTGGACAAGGACACGTCCCCCCAGTAGAAGCCCACCAGGTGCAGCTCGACCAGCAGCAGCGCCATCGCGTCGATCAGGCGGGTCACGGTGTCCTGGTGCAGGCTGCGGGAGAACACGGCCCGGTAGGGCAGGGAGAACCGCAGGTGCCGGGTGACCAGCACCGGGGGCAACGGTTCGCCGTCCGGGGTGGTGCGCCCACTGACCACCGCCACCGGCTCCACGCACGGCAGGTTGAGCCGCTCGAGCCTGCGCAGCAGCTGGTACTCCCGGTGGGCGGACTCCTCCGTGGTCTCCTTGACGGCCACCACGGACCCGGCCAGGTGGGCGAAGCGGACCACGTGCCGGGAGATGCCGCGGGGCAGGGCGGCCAGGGTCTCCGCCGGCCAGTCCTGCAGGGCCACGTCCCACGGCAGGGACAGCAGCTCGGCCGCGCCCAGCTGGGACGTCACCGAGGTGGTGATATCCAGTCCCGTCCGTGGGGCCATGGGCCGGTCCTTCCGTCGTCCAGCGGTCCGGGCGCCGCGCCCGTCACCGCGCCGGGTGGATGTCCGTGTCCGCAGTGTCCTCGATGAGCCGTCCCGCGTCCAGCCACAGTACCCGGTCCGCCACGGATCCCAGCGGACCGGGATCCACGGTCGCGTACAGGGCCGTGACCTGCAGGTTGCGCACCAGCGTGCGGATCAGCCGGACCGTGTGCTCCTTGACGTCCTGCGGCAGCGTGGCCAGAGGGTCGTCCAGCAACAGGACCGCCGGGCGGCGCACCACCGCCCGGGCCAGCGCCACCTGCTGGCGCTGCAGTCCGGTGAGCTCCTCCGGACCCTGGTCGAGCCGGTCGGTCAGGTCCAGCAGCCGGGCGGCCTCGAGCACCCGCTGCTCGCGCTCGGCATCGGGGACGCCGGCCACACGCAGGGCGAAGCTCATGTTGTCCCGCACGCTCATGTGCGGGTACAGGGCGTAGTTCTGGAACACCAGCACGGCGTCCCGGGACTGCGCGGGCACGGCGGTGACGTCCGCGTCGCCGATCAGCACCCGCCCGGCCGTGGGGTCCTCCTGTCCGGCCACCACGCGCAGCAGCGTCGACTTGCCGGCCA
>DATBUG010000535.1:0-6700 GCA_036516315.1 Citricoccus sp. | reverse complement strand
CGTGCAGGAGGCCCGGGCGATCGCCGCCACCGTGGGCGAGGGCGCGGACGCCCTGCGCCTGTGGTCCCTGTACGTGCCCAACGGGCGCGCCCTCGACGACGAGCACATGACCTACAAGCTCCAGTGGCTGGACACGCTCCGGGAGCACGCCGCAGCCGCCCTCACCGAGGATCCCGGCTTGCGCCTGGCCCTGACCGGGGACTGGAACATCGCCCCGCGGGACGAGGACGTCTGGGACATCCAGTACTTCCTGGACGAGGGACTGACCCACGTCTCCCCCGCCGAGCGCGCCGCCTTCCACTCCTTCGAGGAGGCGGGTTTCCAGGACGTCGTGCGTCCCCGCCACCCGGGCCCGGGCGTCTACACCTACTGGGACTACAAGCAGCTGCGCTTCCCCAAGAAGGAGGGGATGCGGATCGACTACGTGCTGGCCTCCCCCGCCCTGGCCTCCTCCGTGAAGGACGCGTGGATCGACCGGGAGGAGCGCAAGGGCAAGGGCGCCTCGGACCACGCCCCCGTGGTCGTGGAACTCGACTGCGCCGGCGGAGCCTGAGCCGGGACGATGGATTACCAGTCCGAGCTCCGGGTCTACCAGCCCCTGGCCGCGTTCCCCGACGCCGTCCAGGCCGCCTTGCTGCGCGCCCGTCACCAACCGCGCCCGGAGGTCGAGGCAGAGTCCGCGCGCCGGGCCTGGCGCCGGTTGCTGCGGGACGTGACCGACCCGTTCCCGCACGGGCCCGACCTCGTGCGCGTACTCAGGGTGCCGGTGCAGACCGGCGCCCCCGGCGCGGACCACGGGGCCGGCACGGCGGACGCCACCGGGCAGGGCACCGGCGATGCCGGCATGGGTGAGGCCCCGGTCTCGGAGTACTTCTGCCCGGACGAGATGGCCCTGCGCTGCGAGCTGGCCGCCGAGCAGCTCGCGGAGTCGATGCGCCCGCAGACCTTCGATCTCGTGGTCCCGGAGGCCGCCCGGCGTGCCAACCTCGAGCGCCTGGCCGAGCACCTGGAGGCGGACGGGCCCGAGGAGCTGCGGCACGTGCACACCCGCACCGCGGTCTGGGGCGTCCCGGCCTCCTGGTTCACGCTCGTCCACGAGGACGACTCGATCGACATCGAGACCGGTACTGAGACCAGCGCCGGCACCGGGACCGCTGGTGCGGCCGGGGCCGCGTCGGCCGCGTCCGGCGGTGCCTCCGGTGACGCCCTCGACGCCGGTGCGGTCCGCACCGTGCGCATCGCCGTGCCGCTGTCCCAGGCGCTCGAACGGGCGCGGCGCGCCGCCGTCGTCCTCTCCCTGCACGCCCCGGACATGGACCTGCTCAACGACCTGGCCATCCTGGTGGCCTGGCTGGAGTCCTTCCACCCGGACTCCATGGTGGAACTGGACTACGGCGGGCTGGCCGGCCTGGTCTGGCCGGACGAGTCCCCCTTCGACGTCCGCACGGCCCTGGAGGCCCTCGAGGAGGGGGACCAGGAGGCCGCCGTGATCGCCAACCACCGCATGGTCCGCCGGTGGCTCCCGGTCCGGCAGCTCGGCCGCGCGAGCTGATCCGGCCCGGCCGGCCTTGAGCCGGGCCGCGGACGGGCCATTAGGCTGGCCCCATGAGCACGGGACCCCTGAGCACTCCTCCGTCCGAAGCCCGTAACCGCCCCCGGAACCCGTGGTGGGTGGACGCCGTGATCTATCAGGTCTACCCGCGCTCCTTCGCCGACGCCGACGGGGACGGTATGGGCGACCTGGCGGGCGCGACGTCCCGCCTGCCGTACCTGCAGCGCCTCGGGGTGGACGCCCTCTGGCTCTCCCCGTTCTACGTCTCCCCGCAGAAGGACGGCGGTTACGACGTCGCCGACTACCGGGACGTGGACCCCCTCTTCGGCACGCTCGCTGACGCCGACGCGCTCATCGACGCCGCACACGAGGCGGGACTGCGCATCATCGTCGACCTGGTGCCCAACCACACCTCCTCGGCCCACCCCTGGTTCGTGGAGGCCCTGGCGGCCGATCCGGCCAGCGAGGAAGGCCGCGCCGCCCGGGACCGGTACATGTTCCGCCCCGGGTCAGGCCCCGACGGCGCCGAGCCGCCGAACAACTGGCAGTCCACCTTCGGCGGGCCGGCCTGGACCCGCACCACCGACCCGGACGGCACCCCCGGGGAGTGGTACCTGCACCTGTTCGACGCCTCCCAGCCGGACCTGAACTGGGACAACCCGGAGGTCCGGGAGGAGTTCGAGGACATCCTGCGCTTCTGGCTCGACCGCGGCGTGGACGGGTTCCGCGTGGACGTGGCCCACGGCCTGGTCAAGGCCGAGGGGTTGCCCGACCACGACGCCCGGCCCGGGATGGTCACGGACGCCCTGCCGGTCTCCCGGGCCACCTCGTCCGACGACGGGGTGGACGTGTCCGGCCACGCCGAGGAGAACCCGCGGGACCATGCTCATCCCGTCCCGTACCACGACCAGGAGGGCGTCCACGAGATCTACCGGTCCTGGAACGAGGTGCTCTCGGAGTACGACCACGACCCCGTCCTGGTGGCCGAGGCCTGGGTGGCCCCCCTCGAGCGGCTCTTCCGCTACGTCCGTCCCGGAGAGATGCACCAGGCGTTCAACTTCACCTTCCTGATGGCCGGCTGGGACGCCGTGCGGCTCTCGGACGCCATCACGGTCTCCCTCGAGGAGGCGGACAAGGTGGGGGCGCCGAACACCTGGGTGCTCTCCAACCACGACACGGTCCGGCACGCGTCCCGGTTCGGCCTGTCCGATCCCACCCGCTACCCCTCCGGCATCGGCACCGAGGACGAACAGCCCGACGAGGCGCTCGGGTGGAGGCGGGCCCGCGCGGCGGCGTTGATCGAGCTCGGCCTGCCCGGGTCCGCCTACGTCTACCAGGGCGACGAGCTGGGCCTGCCGGAGCACACGGAGCTGGACGACTCCCTGCGCCAGGACCCGACCTTCTTCCGGACCCAGGGTGCCGAGAAGGGCCGCGACGGGTGCCGCATCCCCCTGCCGTGGTGCGCGGCAGCGCCGGGGTTCGGCTTCTCCGGGGGCCCTGACGGGAACGACGACGCCGCCGGCGCCGTGAGCGGTCCCGGGACCGGAGGCGCGGCCCCCTGGCTGCCGCAGCCGGAGTCCTACGCCGGTTACGCCGCCGACCAGCAGGTGGGCGTGCAGGGCTCCACCTTCGAGCTGTACCGCCAGCTGATCACCGTGCGCGGCGAACTGGACCTGGGTACCGGTGCCTTCGCCTGGTCGCGTTTCCACGCCCCGGACCACGGCGTGCTGGCCTTCACGGTGACCACCGGCGGTGGGCGCCACCTGGGCTCCGGGGAACCGATCCCCGAGCGCGTCGTGCTGGTCATGGCCAACCTGGGCGAGACCGCCGTCGACGTCCCCGAGGACTATGCCGCGGCCATCTTCAGCCATGACGAGGCGCTGCAGGACGGCCAGCTGATGCCGGACGCCGCCGCCTGGTTCCTCAAGCGCTGAACCGCCGCCGGCACCCGGCCGGCGGCGGGCGTCCGGCCGGGCGCGTGTGGCACGCGACACGTGGGGACCGGCCGGGATAGCCTGCCGACCATGGACCTGACACACACCTCTGCCCTCGTCACCGGCGCCGCCTCCGGGCTCGGCGCCGCCACCGCAGCGATGCTCGTGGGCCGTGGCGCCCACGTCGTCGGCGTCGACCTGCAACCGGCGATCGACAACGCCCCGGCGCTCGAGGGGCTCACCTACCTCGCGGCCGACGTCACGGACGAGGCGCAGGTGCGCGGCGCCGTCGAGGCCGCCGCCGGTGCCGGGCCCCTGCGGACGGTGGTCAATTGCGCCGGGATCGCCCCCTCGGCCCGCATCCTGGGCAAGTCCGGCCCGCACGACCTGCGGTTGTTCGAGACGGTGGTGCGGGTGAACCTCATCGGCACCTTCACCGTGCTCTCCCTCGCGGCCGAGGCGATGGCGGCCACGGATCCGGTGGACGAGGACGGCCAGCGCGGGGTGGTGGTGAACACGGCGTCCGTGGCGGCCTTCGAGGGACAGATCGGCCAGGCGGCGTACGCGGCGTCCAAGGGCGGGGTGCACAGCCTGACCATCACCGCCGCCCGGGACCTGGCCAGCCGGGGCATCCGGGTGAACACGATCGCCCCCGGCGTGGTGGAGACCCCGATGCTGGCGACCATCAGCGAGGAGTACCGGAAGGGCCTGGCGGAGGGCGTGCCCTTCCCGCACCGCCTCGGACGGCCCGAGGAGTTCGCCCAGCTGGTCGGCACGTTCGTGGACCACCACTACCTCAACGGGAGCACCATCCGGATGGACGGAGCGCTGCGCATGGCCCCGCGCTGACCCGCGAATCCGGGCGCCGGGGCGTCCCGTTATACGGTGGAACCCATGTCATCGACCGCGACTCCCCCGTCCGTACCCCCTGCCGAAGCCCCGGCAGAGCCCTCTGATCCCCCCGAGAGCGAGGCTCTCGCCGGCGCGGAGGCCGGCCGCCCCTCGCGGCTGGTGCCCTGGGTGTTCTGGCCCTCGTCCGTGATCATCCTGGCCTTCGTGGCCCTGACCATGGCCTTCCCGCAGGCCATGGAGGTCGGCATCGGCGTGGTGCAGCAGGCCATCATCAGCAACTTCAGCTGGTGGTACCTGCTGATGGCCTTCCTGCTGGCCGCCTTCTGCATCTACCTGCTCTTCTCCCGCAAGGGGAACATCACCCTGGGCAAGCCGGACAGCACCCCGGAGTTCTCCACCGTGTCCTGGTTGGCCCTGCTCTTCGCCGCCGGCATGGGCATCGGCCTGGTGTTCTATGGCATGACGGAGCCCCTGACGCACTTCGCCACCCCGCGCCCCGCGCTGGACGCCGAGGAGGCCTCGCAGGCGATCCGCGCCTCGGACGCGCTGTCCACCACCTACCTGCACTGGGGCCTGCAGCCCTGGGCGATCTACGCGGTGGTCGGCCTCGCCGTGGCCCACGCCATCCACCGGCGGGGACGCCCCCTGTCCATGCGCTGGGCCGTGGAACCCCTGATCGGGGAGAAGGCCACCCGTGGGGGCTGGGGCAACCTCATCGACTCGACGGCCCTCGTGGGCACCGTGTTCGGCGTGGCCACGTCCCTGGGCCTGGGCGTCACCCAGATGTCCTCCGGGCTGCGGTCCCTGGGCATCGTGCCCGAGGACAGCCCGTGGGTGGAGTACGCCATGATCGCGCTGATCACGTGCTTCGTGCTGTGGTCGGTGATCTCCGGCGTGAACAAGGGCATGAAGTGGCTGTCCAACACGAACCTGCTGATCGCCGCAGGGTTCGTCCTGTTCCTGCTCCTGGCCGGCCCGACTCAGTTCCTGCTCAAGGAGCTGGTCCAGACCCTGGGCGGGTACCTGCAGAACTACATCGGGATGTCCCTGAACGGTTCGGCCTTCTACGGTGAGGACGGCGACGTCTGGCAGTCCGGCTGGACGACGTTCTACTGGGCCTGGTGGATGTCCTGGACGCCGTTCGTGGGCGTGTTCATCGCCCGCATCTCCCGCGGCCGCACGGTGCGGGAGTTCATGCTCGGTGTGCTCCTGGTGCCCACCGCGATCTCCATCCTGTGGTTCGGCGTGCTCGGTGGCACGGCCATCTACCACGAGGTCACGCGCCCGGACGGCTACACCTCCGTGATCGGCGAGGACGGCGCCGTGGACGTCAACTCGGCGCTGTTCCAGGTCCTGGAGCAGCTGCCCGGCGGGACGGTGCTCATCATCGGCGCCATCCTGCTCTCGGCGATCTTCTTCATCACCTCCTCCGACTCCGGCTCCCTGGTGATGTCCATGATCGCCACCGGGGGCAACCCCGAGCCGGCCCACCGCCATCGCGTGTTCTTCGCCGTCGCGACCGCCCTGATGGCCGCCGCGCTCCTGTTAGCCGGGGGGTTGACGGCCATCCAGACGCTGGCCATCACCATCGGCCTGCCGATGAGCGTGCTGCTGGTGATGATGTGCATCGCGGCCTTCAAGGCCCTGGGCCTGAACGTCCGCAGGGTGGAGGCCCTGCGGCGCAAGGCCTTCCTGGCGGACATCCAGGACCGCTTCGGGCTGAGCACGGACGACGATGCCCAGGAGACGGGCGGGATCTCTGCGGACTTCTGGTGGGCGAACCTGAGCCGGGCACGCCGCCAGGAGATCGCCCTGGACGCCGCCCGCACCGAGGGCGCCGAGCCCCGGCCGCTCTCGCGGTCCTCGTGGCTTGCCCGGCGCCGGGCGGAGCACGACGGGCACTCCCCCGGCCAGGGCTGAGCCGGCACTCCGGGCATCCGGGCCCCGCGGTCGTGGATCGCGGGGCCCGGGTGCCTTCCGCGGCCACTGAGTCCGTGCGGCCGCTGGAGAGACGGCACGGCGGCCGTCAGGCCGGGTGGACACTGTGTTGTGTGGCCGCGTGACCGCGAGGGGTCACCCGGGAACGACGAAGGCCCCCGCGGGGAGCGGGGGCCTTCAGGTGCTGGTGGCTCCGACCGGCGTCGATCCGGTGACCTTTCGATTTTCAGTCGAACGCTCTACCAACTGAGCTACAGAGCCTGGAACCATCCGGTGCTGGACCGGTGATCACCAAGATCCTCCGGACCGGTGTTACCCGGCGATCGGAACATCCGAGCGACCCTGACGGGACTTGAACCCGCGACCTCCGCCGTGACAGGGCGGCGCGCTAACCAACTGCGCTACAGGGCCAGTGTGCGAGAAC
>DATBUG010000534.1:0-6061 GCA_036516315.1 Citricoccus sp. | reverse complement strand
TGGCCCTGTGGTTCCTGAACTACTCCACCTGGGAGGGCACCCACGGCATCTGGCTCGAGGACCTCTACGTGGACCCGGCCTGCCGCGGGCGGGGGCACGGTCGGCGGTTGCTCGAGCACCTGGCCGGGATCTGCGCCGACCGCGGTTACGCCCGGCTGGAATGGACGGTGCTGGACTGGAACGAGCCCTCCATCGGGTTCTACCGCTCGCTGGGGGCGGAGCCGATGGACGAGTGGACCACCTACCGGCTGTCCGGCGCGGCCCTGCGGACCGCCGGGGGCCGGGTCCAGGTGCCTCGGTGAGCGCCGCCGTCGCCGGTGACCCGCGGTCCTTCGCCGCGCCCGCGCCGGCCGCGCACCGCGTGGGCGCCCAGGCCACGCTGCTGGACGGCACGCTGATCGTCGACCACTGGTTCGAGGTCCCCCTGGACCACGCGCGACCGGACGGGCGGCAGCTGACGGTCTTCGCCCGGGAGTACGTGGCAGCGGCCCAGCGCGACCGTCGCGGGACGCTGCCGTGGCTGCTGTTCCTGCAGGGCGGGCCCGGCGGCAAGGGCGTGCGTCAGGCGAGGCTCTCGGGCTGGCTGAAGGAGGCCGCCCAGCACTTCCGGATCCTGATGCTCGACCAGCGCGGCACCGGCCTGTCCTCCCCCGTGACCCGGCACAGCCTGCCGGCCGAGGGGTCCGCGGACGACCAGGCCGACTACCTGGCGCACTTCCGGGCCCCGTCGATCGTGCAGGACGCCGAGGCCATCCGCCGGGCCCTGCGCTCGGGCCCCTGGACCGTGTTCGGGCAGAGCTTCGGCGGTTTCTGCACCCTGAGCTACCTCTCCTGGCACCCCGGGGGCGTGGACCGGGCCCTGGTCACCGGCGGGCTGGCCCCGCTGGACGGCCACGCCGAGCAGGTCTACCGGGCCACGTACCGCCGGATGCGGCACCGCAACGAGGAGTACTTCGAGCGGTTCCCGCAGGACCGGCACGTGCTCGCCCGCGTCTACGCGGCGGCCCGCGGCGGCGGGGCCACCCTGCCGGACGGTTCGCCGGTGACCGTGGGCCGCGTCCAGGCCCTGGGCATGTACCTGGGCGGCAACACCCGGATGGACCAGTTGCACTACCTGCTGCAGGAGGCCTTCGCGGACCCGGGGCAGGCGGTGCTCTCCGATGCCTTCCGGCACGGGCTCTACCAGCAGGTCTCGCGCGCGGTGAACCCGCTGTACCTGGTGATGCACGAATCGATCTACGCCCAGCCCGCCGCGCTCGGAGCCGTGCGCGCGGACACCGGTGGCACGGACACCGGCTGGGCCGCGCAACGGCTGCTCGCCGGTGCGGCGGACCTGGCCGACTTCGACCCGGAACGCACCGATACACCACTGCTCACCGGGGAGATGGTGTTCGACTGGTATACCGAGCTGGACCCGGCCCTGCAGCCGCTGGCCGGCGCGGCCCAGGCCCTGGCACACCGGCAGGACTGGGGCCCGCTCTACGACCTCGATGCCCTCGCCGCCAACACCGTGCCGGTGGCGGCGGCCGTCTACCGGCACGACGTCTACGTGGACCGGGACCTCTCCCTGCGCACCGCCGACCGCGTGCGCGGGCTTCAGGTCTGGGAGACGGATGCCTACCATCACGACGGGATCGGCGACGACGGCCCGGCCATCCTGCGGCGCCTGCTGGAGATGACCGGCTGAACCGGCGGCGGGGCGTGGTCCGGCGTGGCACGCCTCAGCGCAGCAGCCAGTCGTTCGGGCTGAACAGCTCGAAGTGGACCTCGGCGGGGAACAGCGTGGTCTTGTGCGCCTCGAGCTGGTCCCGGATGTCCTGCAGGAACGCGTTGCCCCCGCAGAGGTACCACTGGGCGCCGGCCGGCAGGGTGCCGTCCGCGGCCAGGGCCGCCAGGTCCAGCCGCTGGCCCTGGTCCCGGAAGGCCGTCACCAGCGGTGCGCCCAGGCGCCTCGTCACCGACTCCGCGAGGTCCCGGAAGGCGTAGTCGTCCGCGGAGGCGTCCGCATGCAGCACGGTGATCGGGTGCTCCGGGCGGGAGGTGGCCCCCTGTTCGGCGTCCAGGCGCCGGATCAGGGCGACCAGCATCCCGGCCATCGGCGTGGAGCCGATCCCCTGGCTCACCGTCACGATCGGCGAGGTGAACTGGTGCAGCACCAGGTGACCGGCCGGCAGGGTGGCCTCGATGGTGTCTCCCGCGCGCACGTGGTCCTGCAGGTGGGAGCTGACCTCGCCGTCCCGCTGGACGGCCACGGAAAAGCCGTGGTCGTCCCACTCCACCAGGGAGTACTGGCGCAGCTGCCGGGCGCCGTCCGGCAGCCGCACGCCCAGGGAGGTGTACTGGCCGGGTTGGGTGGACCCGAAGCCCTCGGCGGCGAAGGAGTACTTCATGACCGACCCCGTCAGCGGTTCCCGGGCGGTCAGTTCGGCGGGCACGAAGACCTCGCCCGGCCGGACGCCGGCGGAGTCGTACAGGCCACGCTCGAAGCCGACCAGCACGTCCGCCATGATCCAGTACACGCGGTCCCAGGCCTCCGCGACCTCGGGGGTGACCGCATCGCCCAGCACCTCGCCGATCGCCTGGAACAGGTTGTCGTGCACCACCTGGTACTGGTCCTCGGTGATGCCCAGGGAGACGTGCTTGTGCCCGATGCGGGTCAGCAGGTCCACCGGGCTGGGCGCCGAGGCGTCCACCAGCATGGCCGCGAAGGTGGCCACCGAGGCGGCCAGCGCCTTCTGCTGCTCGCCGCTGCGCTGGTTGCCCCGGTTGAAGGTGTCCGCCAGCAGCTCGGGGTGCTTCGAGAACATGGTCCGGTAGAACCGCTGGGCGATCTCGTGGATGTTCGCGCCCACGGCCGGCAACGTGGCGCGGATCGTCTCGGCGTGTTCCGGGCTCAGGGCGTGCCGGTCGGCCTGGGGTGCTGCGTCCGTGTACATGGGCCACAGTGGACACGTCCCACCGGACGTTGTCCACCCCTGGAGGGCTCCCCGGACGGCACAGGCCCGGTCAGGCGACTGCCGGACCGGGCCTGTGCACCTGCAGGACCGCAGGTCAGGTGGTGGGACCCTCGTTGTCCACGATGGTCTGCGAGATGGTGGGCACGTCCCGGCCCTGGGCCTGGGCGGAGGCCACGCGCGTCTCGTGGGCGGTGCGGATGATCTGCGAGTAGCTGTCCTTGTGCTCGAGCAGCTCGTCCCGGTGATGCGGCGGGACCTGCTCGGCCGCCCGGGTCCACTTGTCCATGAGCTCCTCGGCCCGGCGGCGGTCCTCCTCGGAGGCCGACTCGTCCAGCTTGGTGTACCGGTACGAGTACTTCTCCGCGTTCTGCAGGGCCACCAGGGCCCGGCCCTTGGGGCTGGTGAGCGAGGCGATCACGGTGACGATCAGGATGCCCACGATCACCATCAGGGACACGTTCGTCTCGATCTCGATGACCGGGACGTTCTCCCCGCCGTTGATGAACGGCAGGTTGTTCTCGTGCAGGGCGTGCAGGATCAGCTTCACGCCGATGAAGCCGAGGATGGCGGCCAGGCCGTAGGACAGGTACACCAGGCGGTCCAGCAGGCCGTCGATGAGGAAGAACAGCTGGCGCAGGCCCATCAGCGAGAACGCGGTGGCCGTGAAGACGATGTACGGGTCCTGGGTCAGGCCGTAGATGGCCGGGATGGAGTCGAAGGCGAACAGGACGTCGGTCAGGCCGATGCTGACCATGACCAGGAGCATCGGCGTCAACAGCCGCTTGCCGTTCTCCCGGGTGAACAGCTTGTCGCCATCATAGTTCTCCGAGGCGGGCAGGGTCCGCTTGGCGAGCCGGACCAGGAAGTTATCCGCCTCGTCCTTGTTCTCCTCGTCCCCGGTCAGCTCGCCCTTGAGCTGGCCGCCGGCGATCAGCAGCAGGGCCAGGCCGAACAGGTAGAACACGTCCGACCAGGCCGAGATCAGGGCCGCGCCGAGCAGGATGAACACGGTGCGGGAGATCAAGGCGAAGGTGATGCCGAACAGCAGCACCTTCTGCTGGTACTCGCGCGGCACCTTGAACGAGGCCATGATGACCAGGAAGACGAACAGGTTGTCGACGCTGAGCGCCTTCTCGGTGATGTAGCCGGCGTAGTACTCGACGGCGTGCCGGGTGTCCCCGAAGGCGAAGAACACCAGGCCGAACACCAGGGCGATGCCCACGTAGATCGCGGACCAGATGGCCGCTTCCTTGATGGTGGGGGTGTGCGCCTTGCGCACGTGGAAGATGTAGTCGAAGAGCAGCAGCGCGATGATCACCGCGATGGTGATCGCCCAGGTGAAGCCGTTGATGTCCATGCAGTCACTTTCCGTGGAGGGCCGGGCGCCCTGCGGCCGCCCCCGCCACGGCGGTGATGGGCAGCGTCCGGACGCCCTCGGTCAAGGGATCGGTGCCGCAAGTCTCTCCGCCTGCCCCGCCCGTCCTCCCTCCGGAGGCCGGGTCCCGTCAGGCCGCTGCGTCCGGCCGGTCAGTCCAGCGTGTTGACGTCCGCAGTGTTCGGGATACTCCCCTACGCCGGTGACCAGTGTATACCGGGTGGCGGGCCAGGGACCCGTGCCGGTGGCCCGTGCCGCGGCTCAGGCGTGGCCGGCGCGCTGCATCTGGCGCAGTTCCTTCTTCAGTTCCGCGACCTCGTCCCGGATCCGGGCGGCCAGCTCGAACTGCAGGTCCACGGCGGCCTGGTGCATCTGCGCGCTCATCTGCTCGATCAGGTCGGCCAGGTCCTTGGCCGGCAGCTTGGCGAAGTCGGGGGCGCCGCCGTCGTGCTCCTCGAGGTCCTGCTCGCCGCCGGCGACCTCGTGGGCCGCCGCGGCGCGCTGCTCGTCGGTGACGGTGGCGGTGTAGCCGCGCTTGCCCTTGCCGTACTCGAAGCCGGACTTCAGTCCGCCCATCCCGGCCAGGAAGTCCGCCGAGTCCGCGTCCTCGCGGGCCAGCTGGTCGGTGATGTCCGCGATCCGCTTGCGCAGCGGCGTCGGGTCGATGCCGTGCTCCTCGTTGTACGCCTGCTGCACCGCCCGGCGGCGGTTGGTCTCGTCGATCGCGAAGCGCATCGAGTCGGTGATGGTGTCCGCGTACATGTGCACCTGGCCCGAGACGTTACGGGCGGCGCGCCCGATGGTCTGGATGAGCGAGGTGGACGAGCGCAGGAAGCCCTCCTTGTCCGCGTCCAGGATGGACACCAGGGACACCTCGGGCAGGTCCAGGCCCTCACGCAGCAGGTTGATGCCCACCAGCACGTCGTAGGTGCCCTTGCGCAGTTCGCGCAGCAGCTCGACGCGGCGCAGGGTGTCCACGTCCGAGTGCAGGTACTCGACCTTGACCCCGTGCTCGAGCAGGTACTCCGTGAGGTCCTCCGCCATCCGCTTGGTCAGGGTGGTGACCAGCACCCGCTCGTCCCGCTCGGTGCGGACCCGGATCTCCTCGAGCAGGTCGTCGATCTGTCCCTGGGTGGGCTTGACCACCAGCTCGGGGTCCACCAGCCCGGTCGGCCGGATGATCTGCTCGACCACGCCGTCGGCCTGGGACAGCTCGTACTTGCCGGGGGTGGCGGAGAGGTACACGGTCTGGCCGATCCGCTCCAGGAACTCGTCCCACTTCAGCGGACGGTTGTCCATCGCCGAGGGCAGCCGGAAGCCGTGCTCGACCAGGGTGCGCTTGCGGGACATGTCCCCTTCGTACATGGCGCCGATCTGGGGGATCGTCACGTGCGACTCGTCGACCACCAGCAGGAAGTCGTCCGGGAAGTAATCCAGCAGGCAGTGCGGGGCCGAGCCGGCGGCGCGGCCGTCGATGTGCCGCGAGTAGTTCTCGATGCCGTTGCAGTACCCCATCTGCTGCATCATCTCGAGATCGTAGGTGGTGCGCATCCGCAGCCGCTGGGCCTCCAGCAGCTTGTTCTGCGCTTCGAACTCCTGCAGCCGCTCGCGCAGCTCGTCCTCGATGGTGGTGATCGCCCGGTGCATGCGCTCGTCGCCGGCCACGTAGTGCGAGGCCGGGAAGATGTACATCTCCTCCTCCTCGCGCACCACGTGTCCGGTGAGCGGG
>DATBUG010000533.1:0-1540 GCA_036516315.1 Citricoccus sp. | reverse complement strand
TCGGTGCGGTCCACCAGCTCCACCTCGAGCGGTTCGGACAGCCCGGCGAACAGCGTCGGCCCGTGCCCGGCCACCCGGGGATGGATCACGATCTCGTACTCGTCGATGAGGCCGAGCCCGGCCAGGGCCCGCGGCAGGGTGACCCCGCCGACGAACAGGCCGTCTCCGGGCTGCTGCTTCAGCCGGGTCACGGCCTCGGCCAGATCGCCCCGGATCAGCTCGGCGTTCCAGTCGGCCCGGTCGAGGGTGGATGACACGACGTACTTCTGGGCCGCGTCGATCGTCCGCGCGAACGGCCGGGTCCACTCGGGCATCGACTCGACCGCGGGCCCCCGCCAGGCGTCCTCCATCATCCGGTAGGTGACCCGGCCGAAGAGCAGGGCGTCGGCCCGGGCCAGGTTCGCGGTGTGGTGCCGGTGCAGTTCCTCGTACGGGACGATCGCGCGATGGTCGCAGCACCCGTCCAGGGTGACGTTGACGGAGTACCGCAGGGGCCGCATGGGGCCCAGCGTAGCGGGCGCGGCGGACGGGGGGAGGGGGTCAACGCCGGTAGGTGCTGGGCCAGGCGGCGCGGAGCCGGCAGATCCGGCCGTCCGCGGTGCGCTGCAGCCGCCCGGTCACCAGGCCCTCGTGCAGTCCCTCGTACAGCCGCTGGTCCATCCGCGGCTTGGGGGAGGGCAGGAAGGAACCGTGGGGGACGGCGTCGTGGATCACCTTGCGCACGGTCTCGGGCAGTGCCTCGACGCTCCGGACGATGCCCTGGTTCAGGCTCTGGGTGATCTCCGCGCGCAGGCCCCCCGCGGCCCCGAGCAGGGCCCGCGCCTCCTCGAGCAGGTCCTCCTCAGGCAGGGTTCGCCCGTCCGGCAGCAACGACCACAGGGCGTTGGCGATCTCCACGGGCGGGGCCTCGTCCAGGGGCAGGTCGGACGGGCGTCCGAAGGTCCGGTAGACGCCCCAGTGCTCGATCTCCGTGGACGCGGGCCAGATGAAGCCGTGCCGGTCCACGGTGAACCGGCGTCCGGCCACCAGCTTCTCGAGCGCCTTCTGTGCCCGGTACGCCGCGCCGGGGCCCTGGGCCCGTTCCCGGACGGCCTTCAGGGCGCGGTCCCGGCGCACCGGATACGCGGAGTCGAGGAACTCCTTGACGGAGCGCTCGACGTCCTGGGGCGTGACGGAGCCCAGCCGCGGCAGGACGGCCGGCCGGCCCCAGCGGGGATCGAGCAGGAACTGGGCGTGGGGCACCTGCAGGGCGGCGGGCGTGCTCCAGCCGGTGGTGCGCACCGCGCGATCCGCGTCCCGGTAGGCGTCCTCGACCCGTTCCACGAGCAGCTCCAGGGCCTCGAGGTCCTCCTCCGTGGGAGCCAGCCGTGCGGCGGTGTCACCGTGGCGTGCGATCTCGCCCCGGCGGGCGGGCGCGGGGGCCACGGAGCGCTCGAGGGCGTACTTGTCCCGGGCGGCGCGCTTGAGCGTGCCGGTGAATCCCCGCACCACCGGGCTGGAGCGGTCCAGCCACCCCGGTGCGGCCAGGGCGTCGCCCGGG
>DATBUG010000532.1:0-2348 GCA_036516315.1 Citricoccus sp. | reverse complement strand
TGGACGTGGCCGAGGAGATCCTCAAGCGCGTCCCGGAGGCCGAGGGCATCGAGTGGTCCCTGGTCTACCAGTCCCGGTCCGGGGCTCCGCACGTGCCGTGGCTGGAGCCGGACATCAACGACGCCATGGAGGACCTGGCCCGCCGGGGCACCGAGGCCGGCGCCGAGCCGCTGGCCGGCGTCGTGGTCATCCCCCTGGGCTTCGTGTCCGACCACATGGAGGTCGTCTGGGACCTGGACACGGAGGCCAAGGAGACCGCAGAGGACCTGGGCCTGGCTTTCCGCCGGACGGCGACACCGGGCACTCACCCGGCTTTCGTCTCCGGGCTCGTGGACATCGTCGAGGAGCGCCTGGGCACCCGCGAGGGCCGCGCCGCCGTCGGGTGCTTCGGTGCCTGGTATGACGTCTGCCGACCCAACTGCTGCGTCAAGGTGATGCGTGACGGCACGGTCCGTCCCACCGTGGCCGCGGTGGACTCCGAGGTGGGGGTGCCGTCCTCATGAGCGGCGACGTGACCGCCCCGGCCCCCGGCTTCACCGTGGGCACCCGCGGGTCCAACCTCGCCCGGACGCAGACCACCACGGTGGCCGAGGCGCTGGCCGAGGCCTCCGGCCTGGACTACGAACTGCGCGTGATCCGCACCGAGGGGGACGTGACCACCGGCTCGCTGGCCTCCCTGGGCGGGACCGGCGTGTTCGCCTCGGCGCTGCGCGCTGCCGTCCTCGACGGTGAGGTGCAGCTGGCGGTGCACTCGCTCAAGGACCTGCCCTCCGCCCAGCCCCAGAACCTGCACATCGCGGCGGTGCCGCCGCGGGTGGACGTGAGGGACGCGCTGTGCGCACGGGACGGGATGACCCTGGCCGAGCTGCCCGAGGGCTCCGCCGTCGGCACCGGCTCCCCGCGCCGGGTGGCGCAGCTGCTGGCCGTGCGTCCCGACCTGACGGTGGTGGACATCCGCGGCAACGTACAGACCCGACTGGCCCGCGTGCCGGGCCTGGAGCAGCACGACGACCACGCACCGGCCGCGGCCGGGTCCCCGCGCGGGGACCTGGACGCCGTCATCCTCGCGTGCGCCGGGTTGGACCGGATCGGGATGCAGTGGGCGATCACGGAGCGGCTCGCCCCGACCGTGATGCTGCCCGCCCCCGGACAGGGGGCCCTGGCCGTGGAGTGCCGCCCGGAGACCGCCGCGGCCGGGGACGCCCTCGCGCAGGCCCTGGCCGGGTACGACGACCCCGTGACCCGGTTGCAGGTGACCGCCGAGCGGGCGCTGCTCGAGCGCCTCGAGGCCGGGTGCGCCGCCCCGATCGGCGCGCTCGCCCGGGTGGAGAGAGAACCGGCGCGGCTGGTCCTGGACGCGGTCGTGGCCGCCACCGACGGCAGCCGGGTGCTGCGCAAGCACGCCTCGGTGGAGCTGGACGCCGTGCGGATCCGGCACGAGGACGGTTCCCCGGACGAGCGGACCCTCGGGGCCGCCCGCGCCCTGGGCATCGACGTCGCCGAGGCGCTGCTGGCCGACGGCGCGGACCTGCTCCCGGCCGGCAGCTGAGCGATGCCCGGCCGGGTGGTCCTGACCCGTCAGCCGGCCCAGGCCGGGGACGTGGAGGCGGGACTGCGCGCGGCCGGGTACGCGGTCCGGTTCCTGCCCCTGACCGACTTCGAGCTCCCCGCTGACCTGGAGCCGCTGCGTGCTGCGGTGCGACGGCTGCGGGCGGGGGAGTACGCGTGGCTGATGGCCACCAGTCCCAACACGGTGCGGGCCCTCGCCCAGGCCGGCTGGGACGGATCCCTGCCGGCGGACGTGCGCGTGGCGGTGACCGGACCGGGCACTGCCCGCGTGCTGGCCGCCGCCGGGTGTCCCGTCCCGCCGTGGATGCCGGAGGGCGACGCCTCCGCGGCGGGGATCGCCGCCGCCTTCCCAGCCGTGGCGACCGGGGCCGGGGGAGTGCCGGGCCGTCCGGGACGGACCCGGGTGCTCCTGCCGCAGTCTGCCCTGGCCACGGACGAGGTCGCCGCGGCCCTGGCCGGCCGAGGGTGGGCGGTGGACCGCGTCGAGGCCTACCGCACGGTGCCCTATCCCGCGGCTCCCGGCCGCCGGCTGCTGCCGGACGACCCCGGTACAGACGGGACGGTGCTGACGCTGCGGGAGCTGGAGGGGGCCGTCGTCGTGCTGACCAGTCCGAGCGCCGTGCGTGAACTCACCCGGCGGTGGGCCGTCGAGGGCGCGGAGGTGCCCGGCGCTCGGTTCGTGGCGATCGGCCAGCCCACGCGCCGGGCCGCGCAGCGGGCGGGCCTGGGGTTGGCCGGCACCGCCCCGAGCCCCGACGCAGCGGGCCTGCTGGCCGTGC
>DATBUG010000531.1:0-5518 GCA_036516315.1 Citricoccus sp. | reverse complement strand
CCGAACGGTTCGACGTGATCGTCGCGTCCAACCTCTTCGGCGACATCCTCTCGGACCTGGCCGCCGCCGTCGCAGGCTCGATCGGGATCGCCCCCTCCGCGAACCTCAACCCGGAACGGCAGTTCCCCTCGATGTTCGAGCCCGTCCACGGATCGGCGCCGGACATCGCCGGCCAGGACAGGGCCAATCCCGTGGGCGCCATCTGGACGGCCTCGATGATGCTGGACCATCTCGGCCACCCCGAGGCCGCCGCCGAGGTGCTCGCGGCGATGCGGGCCCAGCTGGCGCAGGGTGAGCCGCGGACCGCGGACATGGGCGGGAGAGCCGGCACCACCGACTTCACCCGGGCGCTGCTCGCACGGCTGGGCTGACCGCCGTCGTGACGCGTGCCACCGGGAGCGGGCGGCCGGGGCCGGTGGACCGGGGCTGAGCAGGCGGGCTGGCGCCGGTGAGCCGGGACCGGAAGGCCGGGCTGGCGCCGGTGCCGCTGCACATCGGGCAGAATAGAACACCGCCCACCACCCGGAATCCTCGGGGCGCACCCTGCCCCGGGCTCCCCCGGCGTGCCCGGTGGGCGCCGTCAGCACCGAGGCCGTCAGCACCGAGGAAGTCCGCCCATGAGTATCGCGCACGAGCTCGCAGCACTGGACGCTGCCCGCAGCGGTCCTGCCCTCCAGCTGATCAACCACAAGTGGGCGTCCCTGGTCTTCGCCGTGCTGCGCGTGGAGTTCGTCGGCAGGACCACGTCCATCCGGGCCTCCCGCCTCCACCACCGGGTGGATGCCTACCTGGACGAACTGCGCGACCTGGGCTGGGACACCCCGCCGAACCATGACGGACGCAGCCTCTGCCTGTCCTGGACCCAGGCCCAGTGGCTCAAGCGCGTGTCCGCGGACGACGGGGAGGAGTCCTACGAGCTGACCAGCCACACCCTGGCCGCCCAGCGCACCATGGACGGGCTCGTGCAGGAGCGCACCCTGCTCAACGAGTCCCGGTTGACCACCATCCTCGAGGTCGTCCGCCGCGCCGCCCAGGAGGCCGACCCGGACCGGGAGACCCGGCTGGCCACCCTGGACGAACAGATCGAGCGGCTCACCGCTGAACGGGACCGGATCGCTGCCGGCGGGGCTGTGCGCGAGGCCAGCGACGAGCGGATGCGCCACGCCTACCTGGACGTCTCCGACCTGTTCCGGCAGCTGCCCGGGGAGTTCCGCCGCGTCGAGGAGTCGGTGGACCGCATCCACCGGGCGATGATCCAGGAGTTCCGGGCCGAGGACCGCCCCAAGGGCGAGGTGCTCGACTCCTACCTGGACCGCAGCACGCACCTGATCTCCGAGACCGAGGAGGGCCGGGCCTTCGAGGGCGCGCTGACGATCCTCTCGGACGAGACCCTGCTCGCGTCCCTGAAGGCGGACCTGGAGACCATCCTGTCCCACCCGTTCTCCCGGTCCCTGTCCCCCGCGGAACGCCGGGCCTTCCGGGACGCCCCGCGCCTGCTGCGCGAGGGGCTGCACGGGGTCCAGGTCCAGCAGCACAAGGCCTCGCGGTCCCTGGCCGACCACCTGGCCCACCACGACTCCCTGGACGAACGCGAAGTCACCCGCGTGCTCAACGACCTGCAGGTCGAGCTGGAGAAGTGGATGCAGTACGCCCGGCCCCGGGACACCGTGCCGATGCCGTGGATGCCGGCCAAGGCCGTGGTGGGCCGGGTGCGCACCCGGTTCTACGACCCCGCCGAGGAGCAGGCCGTCGCCCCGCTGGAGGACGTCTCCGAGCACGCCCCCGAGCCCCCGTCCCGGACGCAGATCCGCCGGTACGGCGGCCCGCGGATCGCGGACGTGCGCGCCGGGATCACGGACGCACTGCGCGCCGGACGGGCCGCCACCATCGGGGCGGCGTTCAACGGGCTCGACGACGAGCTGCGCCGCCCGGTGGAACTGTTCGGCCTGGCGCAGCTGGCCACCAGCGTCGAGGTGTTCACCGGGACCGGCGACCAGCTCGAGACCGTCACCGCCCTGCGCCCGGACGGCAGCCGCCGCCGCCTGGCCGTCCCCGTCCTGCCCGCCACCGCCGAGCAACTCGACCCCTCGCTCGACCCCTCGCTCGACCCCTCAGGAGAACCCCATGATGAATGACCCGGACGCCTTCGTCGGCGAGGGCAGCATCGACCTCGACGACGAGCAGTCCTCGAGCCTGGCCCTGTTCGAGGGGGACGAGGGCGAGCTGGACCTGCCGGTGCGCCAGTGCCTGGTGCTGCTGCTCCGGCGCAACGTCCTCACCCGGGAGGACCACCCCCGCGAGTGGGACGCCCTGGTGAACAACATGCCCGTCCTCCGGTCCCGGCTGCACGATGTGTTCCTGGACCTGATCGTGCACCAGGACAAGGGCGTGGCGTTCAAGGTGCAGATCCGTTCGGAGACGCCGCAGCAGTTCCCGCCGCTGATCCGGGACGCCCACTACAACCGGGAGGAGACGATCCTGCTGGTGGTGCTGCGTCAGCGGCTCCTGGCCGAGGCGGTCGGTTCGGCCCCCGTGCACATCGGCCTGGACGAGTGCCTGACCGCGGTGGCCCAGTTCCGCCCTGCCGGCGCCACCGACGAACACGGTGACGAGGCCAAGGCCAGGCGCGCCGTCGAGGCCCTGCACCACGAGGGCATCCTGCGTCCCACCGAGGACGACGAACGGTTCGTCATCTCCCCGGTGATCGAGTCCGTCCTGCCCCTCGACCGGCTCAAGGCCCTGCTGGGCTGGCTCACCGACCAGAACGTGGCCCAGGCCACCGACCCCGCTGACACCGGACAGCTCCCCGAGGAGACCGCATGATGGACCGCATGATCGAGATCCCCCTGATGCCCGGGACCACCGAGGGCACCATCCAGTGGCGTGCCGAGCGCCTGCAGGTGGTCAACTGGGGCGGGTTCCACGGACCCCACGAGGTGCACTTCGCCGCCGGGTCCACCCTGATCTCCGGGGAGTCCGGGACGGGCAAGTCCACCCTGATGGACGCGTACATCGCGCTGATGATGCCGCACAACGTCCCGTTCAACGGGGCCTCGAACGATGCCACCATCGGCCGCGCCCGCGGGGAGGACCAGCGGAACCTGGTCACCTACCTGCGCGGCAAGCGCGACGACGCCCGGGCCGGTGACGACGTCACGGACCGGGTCCTGCGCGGGGACGGGGCGCCCACCTGGGGCGCGGTGGGGATGACGTTCGTGGACGAGAACGGCCGGCGCTTCACCGCCTTCCGCGCGTTCCACGTTCCGGTGGCCGCCCGTGCCGGCTCCCAGCTGACCGTCCAGCGGTGCACCCTGGACGGGGACCTGGACCTGGCCGACCTGGCCGCGGTGGCGGATGCCCGCTTCGACACCCGCACCCTGCGCGAACGGTTCCCCGGGCTGCAGCGGTGGGACTCGGACGCGAAGTTCATCGACGTGCTGTGCGCCCGGCTGGGCATCGGGGCCGGCGGGGACGGCGTGAAGGCGCTGCGCCTGCTGGCCCGGATCCAGGCCGGGTACAAGGTCACCTCCGTGGACGGGCTGTACAAGCAGATGGTGCTCGAGACCCCGCGGACCTTCGACCTGGCGGCCGCCGCGGTCGAGCAGTTCCGGTCCCTGGACCAGTCCTACCGGGACCTGGAGACCGACGCGGAGAAGCAGGCCATCCTGGCCCCGGTCGAGGAGCTCCACCAGAAGTACCTGTCCTCGCGCGAGGCCGCCGACCGGTTGGACCGGTACGGGGTGCACCGCCCCGGCGAGGCGGACAGCCCGTTCCTCCTCTGGGCGCTGCGCACCGAACGCCGGCTGCTCGACGCGGCCGCTGCGGACAACGCCGTCGAACGGGACCGGTCCCAGCAGGCCTACGAGGCCGCCGCCGCGGCGGTGGCCGAGCTGACCGTGCAGCTCGCCGAGCTGGACGAGCAGCAGCGGGCCAACGGCGGCGGGGCCCTGGAGGCGCTGGACGCGCGCATCGCCGCGGCGGAGGACGAGCGCCGGCAGGTGACGAGGACGGCCGCCGACTTCCGGGCCCGTACCGAGGTGCTGGGACTGCAGTGCGACTCCGAGCAGACCTTCACCGACCTCACCGAGGCGGCCCGGCAGTTCGTCGCCGGCGCCGAGGACGCCCACCAGGAGTTGATCGCCGAACGAGACACCCACGTGGCCGCGTTGCCCCGCCTGGTCGAGCGCCGGGACGAGCTGCGTGCCGAGGCCCTCTCGTTGCACCAGCGCGCCGGGCAGGTGCCGATGGACTACCACCAGGCGCGTCTGCAGATCGCCGAGGCCTGCGGCCTCACCCCGGGTGACCTGCCCTTCGCCGCGGAGCTGATGGACGTGGACCCGGCGTTCGTGTCCTGGCGGGAGGCGGCCGAGGCGACCCTGCGCGGGGTGGGCCTGACCCTGCTGGTGGACGCGGCCGACCAGGACCGCATCCGGCGCATCATCGACGGGTTGCACCTGGAGCGGCGCATCGGCTTCGACGGTGTGGACCTGGCCGAGGACGCGCCGGCCCCGGACGATGACCGCTTCATCTCCGGGCGCCTGGTGTTCAAGGAGGACTCCCCGTTCGTGCACTGGGTCAAGCGCCGGGTCACCGCGTCCGGGGTGGACCACCTGTGCGTGGACGGCCCGGAGCAGCTGGGCGGATCCGAGGCGAAGGTGACCGTCAACGGTCAGACCTCCCGGGGCCGTCGAGGCGCCCACGGGCGCACCAAGGGCCAGCGCCCGGTGCTGGGCTTCGACAACCGGGGGCGGCTGGAAGACATCGCCGCCGAGGTCGCCCAGGTGGAGGAGGAGATCACGGCGGTCGAACGGGACCGCCGGGCGCTGGACGAGCGCATCTCCGGTCATACCGTCCGCCGGCAGGCCTACGAGCACGTGCTGCGGACCTCGTGGGCCAGCCTGGACCTCGACGGCGCCCAGCGGCGGGTCGGGGACCTGCGCGCCGAGCGGCAGGCGCTCCTGGAGCACTCCGATGTGCTGACGGAACTCAAGCGCCGCCACGACCAGGTGGCCGCCGACCTGGAGGCCGCCCAGGAGGAGCGGGTCCGCTCCAAGGACAGGGTCCGGGACGCCACTGCTGCCTGGGAGCGGATCGTGGAGCGCCAGGACGCCGTCAGTGACGTGCTGGACCCCCTCGAGCGGTCCGGGGCCGCCCGGCTGAGCGGCGAGGACGAGGCGTGGTTGACGGAACAGTGGACCGCCGGGTGGCCGGCCGTCGGCCTGTCGATGTTTCAGGATGCGCTGAACCTGTTCCGCAAGCAGTTGGCGGACGAGCTGGGCAACGCCCGGGACATCGCCGAGTCCAAGGCCTCCGAGCTCGAGCAGGTCTTCGCCCGGTTCCAGGACAAGTGGCCGGACGTCAACCGCGGCACCTCCGTGGAGGCGTACCCGGAGTACGCGTCCATCTACCAGGGCATCCTGCATCACGGGCTCCCCGAGCGCCGGCAGTCGTTCCTGCGGCAGTTCCAGCGCTGGTCCGGCAACGACCTGAAGCTGCTCAACGACGCCTACGAGCACTC
>DATBUG010000530.1:0-6255 GCA_036516315.1 Citricoccus sp. | reverse complement strand
TCGGTGCGGTTGCGGCGCGAGGACGGTGACATCGTGCTCTCCCGCCCCGTGGGGGACGTCGCCTCCCTCTACCAGCAGGGCCGTCCGGTCCAGCACCTCTCCCTGCCCAAGCGCAGTGACCAGGACTGCCTCGCCGAGGAGCTGCGGCGGCTGGACCCGGACGAGGTGTTCGGGGACGTGGTGGTCCGCGGCCTGCCCCTGACCGACCTGAAGGCGGTGCTGCCCAGTGAACGATGACCGGATCCCGCGCGCGAGGACCACGACCGATCCCAGCGGTGACCTCGTCCGCGTCTACGACGACCGCCAGGGCCTGTGTGAGGCCGCGGCGCACGAGCTACTGCGTGTCCTCGCCGAGGCCGTCCAGGGCCGGGGTCGTGCCTCGGCCGTGCTGACCGGCGGGGGCACCGGCACCGGCATCCTGGCCGCGCTCGGCACCCTGCTGGCCGGGCCCACCGACGCCCCGGCGCTGGACTGGTCCGGGGTTCACCTGTGGTGGGGCGACGAGCGGTTCCTGCCCGCCGGGGACGCCGAACGCAACGAGGTGCAGGCCGCCGGGGCACTGCTGGACACCCTGGTGGCCGACCACGGCCTGCCCGCGGCCAACGTCCACCCGATGCCGGCCGCCGGCGGTTCCGCGTCCGCTGACTCCCCGTCCCAAGGCGCCGTCCTCGACGAGGCCGCGCAGCGCTACGCCGCGGACCTGGCCCGGCACGCCGCGGTGGACCCCGGACCGGACCCGCGCTTGCCGGCGTTCGACGTCGTGCTGCTCGGCGTCGGTCCGGACGCGCACGTGGCGAGCCTGTTCCCCGGGCTGCCCGGACCGACGTCCACCGGCCGGACCGTCATCGGGGTCGAGGACTCCCCCAAGCCGCCGCCGGAGCGCCTCTCGCTGACGGTGGAGGCGCTGAACACGGCCCGGCGGCTGTGGTTCGTGGTGGCCGGGGCGGACAAGGCCGAGGCCGTGGCCGCGGTGCGCGGGGCCCGCAACGACGAGACCACCGACCCGGCCCGCTGGCCGGCGTCGGTGGTCTCGGGGGTCTCGGCCACCACCTGGTGGCTGGACGGGGCGGCCGCGGGCTGAGACGCCCGGCGGCCGCCGGGGCTCAGAAGTCCTGCGAGAACCGCATGATCAGGCCCAGGGCGACCACGATGCCGCCCCACAGCACGCCGAGCGTGACGGTGAGGCGGTTCAGGTTCTTCTCCGCCACGCCGGAGGCCCCCAGCGAGGAGGTGACGCCGCCGCCGAACATGTCGGACATGCCGCCACCGCGGCCCTTGTGCAGCAGGATGAGCAGGACCAGCAGGACGCTGATCAGCGCCAGGGCGATCTGGAGGATGAGGGTCAGGACGTCCACGTCACTCTTTCCATCGGCGGGGGCCGGTCAGTCGGTCAGCAGGTGGTGCTCGAACCTGACAATGCTAGCAAACTCGGATTCGTCCAGGCTGGCCCCGCCCACCAGGACGCCGTCCACGTCCCGTTCACGCAGGATCGCGGCGGCGTTGCCCGACTTCACCGACCCGCCGTAGAGCAACCGGACGCCGGCGGCGGCGTCCTGGCCGTGGTGTGCTGCCACCTCGGCCCGCAGCGCCGCGCACATCTCCTGCGCGTCCTCGGGCCCTGCCACCTCACCCGTGCCGATCGCCCATACCGGCTCGTAGGCGATGACCAGGCGGGCCACGTCCTCGGCCGGCAGGCCCCGCAGGCCGGCCCGCAGCTGGTCCAGCGTGTGCTGCACGTGCTCGCCGGAGCGGCGGACCTCCAGGCCCTCCCCCACGCAGAACACGGGCACCAACCCGTGGCGCAGGGCCGCCTTCAGCTTGCGGTTCAGCAGGGCGTCGTCCTCGCCGTGGTGGGTGCGCCGCTCGGAGTGACCCACGATCACGTAACGGCACCCGAGCCGGTCCAGGAAGCGCCCGGAGATGTCCCCCGTGAAGGCCCCCTCGTCCTCGGCGGAGAGGTCCTGTCCCCCGTACGCCAGCGGCAGGCGGTCCCCGGCCACGAGGGTCTGGACGCTGCGCAGGTCGGTGAACGGCGGGAAGACCGCCACCTCGACGCGGTCGAAGTCATGGTCCGCGTCCGTGAGGGTCCAGGACAGCTTCTGCACGAGGGTGACGGCCTGGAGGTGGTCCAGGTTCATCTTCCAGTTCCCCGCGATGAGCGGGGTGCGGTCATAGACGCCGTTGGTCTGGGAGGTCATGCGCCGGTACCCTCCCCGCCGGCCGCCGGGGAGGCCTCCAGGGCCGCGACACCGGGCAGCGTCTTGCCCTCGAGGTACTCCAGGGAGGCGCCTCCTCCGGTGGAGATGTGGCCGAACTGGGAGTCGTCGAAGCCCAGCGTGCGAACCGCGGCCGCGGAGTCGCCGCCGCCGACGACGGTCAGGCCGTGGGCCTCGGTCAGCGCCCGCGCCACGGTGCGGGTGCCGTGTGAGAACGCCTCGAACTCGAAGACACCCATCGGGCCGTTCCAGAACACGGTGTGCGCGCCGCGGATGATGTCCCCGAAGGCCGCGCGCGTCTCGGGGCCGATGTCCAGGCCGATGGCCTGGTCACCGAACTGGCCGGTGGCCAGGGCGTCCACCGGCAGCACCTCGTGCTCGGCGTCGGCGGAGAAGCCGGAGGCCATGACGATGTCCGTGGGCAGCACGATCCGGCAGCCCCCGGCCTCGGCGCGCTTGAGGTACTCGGTGACGACCGGGACCTGGTCCTCCTCCAGCAGCGACGAGCCCACCTCGTGGCCCTGGGCCTTGAGGAACGTGAACAGCATCCCCCCGCCGATCAGCAGCGTGTCGGCGCGGTCCATGAGGTTGTCGATCACGGCGAGCTTGTCCGAGACCTTCGACCCGCCGAGCACCACCACGTAGGGGCGGTCCGGGTCCCCGGTCAGGCGGGAGAGCACCTCGAGCTCACGGGCCACGAGCGCTCCCTGGTAGGAGGGCAGCCGGCCGGCGATGTCGTACACCGAGGCGTGCTTGCGGTGCACAGCCCCGAACGCGTCGTCCACATAGGCGCCGTGCTCGCCGGTCAGCGCGGCCAGCTCCGCCGCCAGGGCCTGCCGCTCGGCGTCGTCCTTGGACGTCTCCCGCGGGTCGAAGCGCACGTTCTCCAGCAACAGGATCCCGCCGTCCGCCAGCGCGGCGGCATGCTCCCGGGCCGAGTCCCCGGCGACGTCCTCGGCCAGGCGCACCTCGCGGCCGGCCAGGTCCGCCATCCGCTCCGCCACCGGCCGCAGCGAGTACTGCGGGTCCACCGTGCCCTGGGGCCGGCCCAGGTGGGCCATGACGACCACCCGGGCACCGGCGTCGGCCAGGGCGGTGACGACCGGCAGCGAGGCGCGGATGCGGCCGTCGTCCGTGACGGTCCCGCCGTCGAGCGGGACGTTCAGGTCCGAGCGGACCAGCACGTGGCGTCCGGCGACGCCCTCGTGCAGCAGGTCGTCAAGGGTCTTGGCGGTCATGCGGTGTTGCCTCTCTCAGGGGTCTGGGCGGTCCGGAGCGGATCCGGCGCGCTCGGGTGGTGCGGGGCGACTCAGAGCTTGGACGCGACCAGGGCGGTCAGGTCCATGAGCTGACAGGAATAACCCCACTCATTGTCATACCAGCCGAGCACCTTCACGGTCTTGCCGATGGACTTGGTCAGCGGCGCGTCGAACGTACAGGCCGCCGACGAGCCGATGATGTCGGTCGAGGTGATGGGGTCCTCGGAGTAGACCAGCCGGCCGCCGGCCAGCTCGCCGGACTCCGCGGCGGCACGGAACGCTGCGTTGACCTCCTCGGTGGAGGCCTCCCGCTCGAGTTCCACGGTCAGGTCGGTGGCCGAGCCGGTGATCACGGGCACGCGCAGGGCGAAGCCGTCGAGCTTACCGGCGAGCTCCGGGATCACCTCGCCGATGGCCTTGGCCGCCCCGGTGGAGGTCGGCACGATGTTCTGGGCGGCGGCCCGGGCGCGGCGCCGGTCCTTCTGGTGGGGGGCGTCGTGCAGGTTCTGGTCACCGGTGTAGGCGTGGATGGTGGTCATGATGCCGTCCACGATCCCGAAGGACTCGTGCAGCACGCGCACCATCGGGGCCAGGCAGTTCGTGGTGCAGGACGCACTGGAGACGATGTCCATCGTCGCCGGGTCGTAGTCCTGGTCGTTGATCCCCATCACGAAGGTCCCGTCGACGCCCTTGCCTGGGGCGGACAGCACGACCTTCTTGGCGCCGGCCTCGAGGTGCTTGCGCGCCTTCTCGCCCGAGGTGAACCGGCCGGTGCACTCCACGACGACGTCCACGCCGAGCTCGCCCCAGGGCAGCTTGGCCGGGTCCGGCTCGGAGAAGACCCGGATGGTCCTGCCGTCGGCCACCAGGTTGCCGTCCACGAGCTCGAGGTCGTGCGGGTAGCGGCCCATGATGGAGTCGTATTTCGTCAGGTACAGCAGGTCCTCGGCATCGGTGAGGTCGTTCACGGCCACGAGCTCGAGGTCGTGACCCTCCTGTTCGAGGACACGCAGGATGTTGCGGCCGATCCGGCCGAATCCGTTGATGGCGATCGTGGTCACGGTGGTGCCTTTCAGTCGTGCTGGGTGGGTGGACGAGAACAGGCGCGGCGAGACGAGGTGAGGGGGACACGGGACGGGGCCGGCCGGTGACTGGCCGGCCCCGCCGCGTGCTCAGGGGATCACGGGGTGATCAGCTTCGGGGCGCCCGCACGGGCGGCCTCGAAGCGGGCGGCGACGTCCGCCCAGTTCACGATGTTCCAGACGGCCTTGACGTAGTCGGCCTTGACGTTCTGGTAGTCCAGGTAGAAGGCGTGCTCCCACATGTCCAGCTGGAACAGCGGGATGGTGGCCACCGGCACGCCGTTCTGCTGGTCGTAGAACTGCTCGATGACCAGGTTGCCGCCGACCGGCTCGTAGGCCAGCACGGCCCAGCCGGAACCCTGGATGCCCAGGGCGGCGGCGGTGAAGTGCGCCTGGAACTTGTCGAAGGAGCCGAAGTACTCGTCGATGGCCGCGGCCAGCTCACCGGTGGGCTTGTCCCCGCCGTTCGGGGACAGGTTCTTCCAGAAGATGGAGTGGTTGGTGTGACCGCCCAGGTTGAAGGCCAGGTCCTTGGAGTACTGGTTGATGGAGCCGAAGTCGCCGGCCTCGCGCGCCGCCGCCAGCTTCTCGAGGGCGGTGTTGGCGCCCTTGACGTAGGTGGCGTGGTGCTTGGAGTGGTGCAGCTCCATGATCTTCGCCGAGATGTGCGGCTCGAGAGCGGCGTAGTCGTAATCCAGCTCCGGCAGGGTGAATTCAGCCATGATTCCTCCTTGGTGGACGTGTGGCCGGGACCTGCGGGACAGGCCCGGACTGATCGTGGCCCCGTCAGGGAGCCATCTGTCTCATCCTAAGCATGTGCCGGACCGGCCTGGCCATTGATTCCGCTGTCAGCCGCAATATTCCGGGCCGGACGGGCCCCATGCCGCCGTCGCGCCGCACCGGGCGTTGCCACGGGCACCGTGGTGGGGACCACAATGGGGACATCCGGCGCAGGCCGACTGCGCACGCCGACCCAGGGAGCTGTCCATGGCCACCGCCCAGACCCCCGCCGGCCGAGGGCCCGCTGACGGGACACCCCCGGCACCGGAGCGCGCCGACCGGCGCACCGTGGCCTCGGGGTTCCTCTTCGGGTGCGGCATCGCCGCGTCGATGATCGACCTGTTCATCTTCCACCTGGGCCTGCAGTGGCACCACTTCTACGACCTGGCCACCACCGAGGTGGCCCTGGCCGCGGACGGCGTCTTCCACGCCGTGGGCTGGTTCATCACGGTCTGGGGCCTGTTCCTGCTGGCGGACGCGCGCCGGCGCGGCCCGCTGGCCTGGGGGCGGTGGACGGCGGCGGTGGTCACCGGCGTGGGCGCCTTCCAATTGCTCGACGGCGTGCTCAACCACAAGGTGCTGGGCATCCACCAGATCCGGTACCACGTGGACCTGCTGCCCTATGACACCGTCTGGATCGGCTCGGCCGCGGTGCTGCTGCTGGCCGGACTGCTGGTGCTGTGGCGCACCCGGCCGGCCCGGAGGACGGGTTGATCACGGCCAGCAGGGGCTTGAGTCAGGGCACCAACCACGGCAGCGCGCACGGCAACGGACACGGCAACGGGCACGAGCTCCCCGCCGCGGAGGGCGGGCTCGACCCGGGCTGGCTGGCGGCCGACACCGTGGTGGTCGCGGTGCTGGCGGCGGCCGCCGTGGCCTAGGCGGCCGCCCGGTACGCCGCCCGGCACCGGTCCCGGT